>CAYJFG010000100.1:0-6443 GCA_964369305.1 uncultured Eubacteriales bacterium | reverse complement strand
TAAAGCTTTAACGCAATTGTAAAAACATTAGCATAAACATTATATATGTTTTAAAAGAAAAAAACAAGTGATTTTTTTATATTTCTTTTAAAGAAAGGGCAAATTTTATGAATAATTTAAAAAATAATATGAATTTTGAATATTTTAATGCTTTAAATGATGAATTTCAAAATTTGGAAAATATAAATCTATCTAATTTTGACAAAAACAATACCGTATTAATAATTGTAGATATGGTAAATGGTTTTGTTAAAGAGGGTGCATTGTCTAGTAAAGATATTTTAGATATCAACGAAAATATATCTAAAATAGCATTAAACTGCAATAAAAAAGAAATACCGATAATTGCATTTTCAGATAGTCACTGTGAAAGTTGTGAGGAATTTAACTCTTTCCCTGTTCATTGTGTTAAAGGAACATATGAAAGCTTTATTACAGACGAAATTAAAAAAGCAAAATTTATAACTATCGAAAAAAATTCAACTAATGGATTTATAGAAGATGAATTTTTAAATTATATAAAAAGTAATGAAAATATAGAAAATTTTATAGTTATTGGTTGTTGTACAGACATTTGCGTCTTGCAATTTTCATTAACACTTAAAGCTTATTATAATAAAAATGATAAACCTAGCAACGTATTTGTAGTAAAAAACTTAACGCAAACATATAACGCCTCATGGCATGAGAAAGACTTTTGGAATGTAGTGGCATACAGTATGATGAAGCAACAAGGGATTAAAATTATAAACGATATTGAAATTTAAAGGAGTAACACAATGAACGTAATGGAAAATTTAACGCTATTTACAGACTTTTACGAACTAACAATGGCGGCTGGATATTTTGAAAATGATATGCAAGACACAACAGCATACTTTGATATGTTCTTTAGAAAAATACCAGATAAAGGCGGTTTTGCTATAATGGCAGGACTTGAGCAAGTTATTGGATTTTTAAAAGAATTAAAATTTGATAAAGAAGATATAGACTATTTAAGAGAAGTAGGCGAATTTGACGAAAGATTTTTAAATTATCTAAAAGAGTTTAAATTTACTTGCGATGTGTGGTCAGTAGAAGAGGGTACACCAATATTCCCAAACGAGCCTATTTTAACAGTGCGTGGACCCGTTATAGAGGCACAACTTATTGAAACTATGATACTTTTATGCATAAACCACCAAAGTTTAATCGCTACAAAAGCAAATAGGATTGTAAGTTCAGCTCAAGGTAAGGCGGTACTTGAATTTGGTGCAAGAAGAGCTCAAGGAAAAGACGCTGCCGTTTTAGGTGCAAGAGCTGCATATATTGGCGGTTGCGTTGGAACATCTTGTGTATACGCTGCTAAAAAATTTGACATACCATGCTTAGGCACTATGGCACATAGTTTTATACAGATGTTTGACAGTGAGGAAGATGCATTTAGAGCGTATGCAAGGCAATATCCTAATGATTGCAATTTACTTGTAGACACATATAATACGTTAAAGTCAGGTGTTCCAAACGCTATAAAAATATTTAACGAAGAAATACTACCTAGAGGTTTTAGACCTAAAGGAATAAGAATAGATAGCGGAGATATAACATATTTATCAAAAAAAGCTAGAAAAATGCTTGATGAAGCAGGGTTTGAAGATTGTAAAATTTGTGCATCGAACTCTTTAGACGAATATATTATAAGAGATATGTTTTTACAAAATGCAAAAATAGATGTTTTCGGTGTTGGTGAAAATCTGATTACAGCAGCATCTCAACCAGTTTTTGGCGGTGTATATAAACTTGTTGCAATTGATAAAGATGGTGTAAATATTCCAAAAATAAAAATAAGTAGCAATGTTGAAAAAATTACAGTACCATCATTTAAAGAAGTTTACAGACTTTACGATAATGAAACAGGGAAAGCTATTGCAGATTTGATTACTCTACATGATGAAGTTATAGATGAGAACGAGCCTTATGAATTATTCGACCCTAATTTCCCATGGAAAAGAAAAACTGTAGACAATTTCAAAGCGGTAAAAATTAGAAAACAGATATTTAAAAAAGGTGAGCTTGTATATGATATGCCTAATATCCATGACATAGCAAAAAATTGTAAAACACAAATTGATACTTTATGGGAAGAGGTTACAAGGTTTGAAAATCCGCATAACTATTATGTAGACTTATCAAATGACTTATATGAAGTTAGAGAAAAATTATTAAAAGAAAATGGAAGCAAGAAGTAATGCATAATTCGTAATTCGTAATTCGTAATTTGTAATTCGTAATGAGTAATTAAAAGGCAGAAGCAGATACTATAAGAACAAACGCCCTTTATAAACAAAAAAATCCGTAAGGATTTTCACAATCACTATTCACTATTCATTATTCACTTTTCACTAAGAACTCTTCACTCTTGCCGTGGATAACGCACGCAATATAAATTTTTGCTTTATGTGGTCGCACTCGTGTGAGCTATCCACAACCTTGAAAAATAATAAGTAAACAGGAGAACTAAAATGTACAAATTAATGACAGCAGGTCCTACAAGAGTAGCTAAAAACGTAATGGAATATAGAAGTATGGAGTTTGTAAACCCAGATACTGATATATCGTTTTGCGAGTTTTACAAAGATACTTGCAACTTAATAAGCGAGCTACTATACACAAAAAACGAAACAATTATACTAGGTGGCGAGGGTATTTTAGCTCTTGAATCTGCTTGTGCCACACTTACTGAACAAGGCGACAGAGTGTTAGTGCTTGACAATGGTATTTTCGGCGAGGGTTTTAAGGATTTTGTAACGATGTATGGTGGTACACCTTACCTATACACAAAAGACTATAAAAACGCATTAGATATAGAAGAACTAAAAAGCTTTTTACAAAAAGATAATGACTTTAAGTATGCTACAATTGTTCACTGCGACACACCAAGCGGAGTTTTAAACGACATTGAAAGCATTTGTAATTTGCTAAGTGAATACGGTATAATATCGGTAGTAGATGCAGTCTCTTCAATGTTCGGCGAATACATAAATATAGATAAATGCAAAGCAGACTTAGTTTGTGGAGCATCTCAAAAAGTTGTGTCAGCTCCTCCAGGTCTTGCTTTTGTTACAATTAGCGATAAAGCAAAAGACATTATCAATAAAAGAAAAACACCAATAGCATCATTTTACGCTAATTTGAAAGTGTTTGAAAATTATTATGAAAACAAATGGTTCCCATATACAATGCCTGTAAGCGATATTATGGGTCTAAGTAGAGCATTACAAAATATTAAAGAAGATAAAAACATACTTCAAAGACATAGTGAAGTAGCAAGTTATACAAGGCAGACATTAGAGGAAATAGGATATAAACTTTATTTAGAAAGTGGATTTTCAAATACAGTTTCGTCTATTGAAGTGCCTAAAAACTTAACTGCTGACTATATAATAAAAACGATACTTGAAAAACACAATATTTTAATATGTAATTCGCTAGGAGTGTTTAAAGATAAAGTAGTTAGAATTGGTCATATGGGCGAAAATGCAAATATAAATGACGTAACTATAGTATTAAATGCCCTAAAAGAACTAATGATTGGTTAAAACGAACGTATGTTTTGTAGAACGTCACAAAAATAAATGTTATATTTATCTATATTGCTATTTTTAAGTAAATATACTAAAAAAGTATTTAATTTTTTTTAAAAAGTGGTACAATATACTTATCAATATTATTTTATAGGAGTGCGGTCTATGAAAAAGTTAGTAAGTTTAATGCTCGTAATGGTATTTATGTTAGGTGTTTGTACAGTCTCAATTATGGCTCAAAATGATAGCGATGTAGCAATTATAGATGGAAAAGAGTATAATGTAGGCGATACTATTATATATACTACATATTTAAAATCTACAGATTTATTAGCAGCAATAAATTTCTCAGTTGACTTTACAAATGAAATTTTAGAATATAATCCACAATTTGCTCAAGAAGTAGAAACAGACAGCTCAAAAGCAATGCCTGTTTTAAACGAAAAAAATGCAAGCGTTGTATATAATTTAAATTCAATGTCTAGTGGTGTTCAAAAATTTCGTGCTAATATGATTGACATACAAGAAGATAAAGCGGCTAACTTTAATAGCGATAACAAAGTTTTAGTAATGCTTTATTTTGACGTAATAGAAAGTGGATCCGCATCAATTACTACAAATATTGAACATATCTATAAATGGCAAGACCCATACAGCACACAAGATTATCAAACTGCACAATATACTATGAATAGTGTTGTAACTAAAGATGAATTAATTCATACAGTTAAATTTGTTAATGAAGATAATGAAGTTTTAGATACTCAATATATTGTAGATGGTCAAAATGCGTCTTTACCAGTTGTACCTCTTATGAGAGAAAGCGTTTATGTACCGCAATTTACAATAGAAGATACAAAAAATATAACATCAAATAAAACATTTATTTTTAATAAAGAAGTAAAAACATTTACAGTTGATAGCACAGACAGTGATGTAGTAATTACAGATGAAGACGGATATGTAAAAGATAGTTTTTACTATGAAGAAATTGTAGATTTAAAATATACAGGTGATGAAAATTTTACCGCATGGAAAATTAATGGTAAAATAGTAAGCACAAAAGAAGATTATGCGTTTTTCGTTTTAGAAGATAGTATGGTAGAAGTGGTTGTAAATAATGAAGAAACAATACAAACAGGTATTTTCGTTTCAAATGATGTAATATTAGATACAACAGCACAAGCGGATAGAATATATATGTATTACAATATAAATGCTACTAATGTTCCTCTGCCACTTGAAGAACAAGACTTAAAATATGGCGTTTATCGTACAACTACTGCGTTTACTAAAGAAGATGCTCAAACAAAAATACAATCTTATCTAAATAATGGATCAAGTGCTAATATAAAAGAGTATACACAATTAGATGTTTTAAACGATGAGGGACGCTATAATTACCTACTTTCAGTGCCTACAACTATTTCTAAAGACGCTACAGTTTATATGTCGGCGTGGATAGAGATAGATGGAATATTATATGTTTCCGATGTTTCTGCTGTTAAACCAGCAAAAGCATTTGAATAAAATTTAAAAAGGAGGAACGATCGAAATGAAAAAACAATTTACAGCACCTGAAATGGAAGTTGTTAAATTCTCACAACTAGAGGAAATCCTAAAGCCAAGTGATATTATAACAACACCAGTTGACCCAGGCGACGATCTATGGAGCTAATAACTACTTAAGAACGAAACTAATTAGTTTTACAAAAAACACTCTATTTTATAGGGTGTTTTTTGACGTTCAAAATAAAAATTTTAGATGTAGCATAAAGGGAGTGGTGAAAATGTTTTGTAAAAATGAGAACTATAATTTTAAAATGCTTTCCATTTTAGAAAATTCGTCAATATCTATATTTTTAACATTTAAAGATGTCATACCTTGAGGTGCAAAGTAACTTAAATTTATGTTGCAGTAACCACGCTTTTTCTTAAATATAGTAGTGTCAAGCGTAATACTTTCAATTCTATGGGTAGGCACAATAGTTATTCTTTTAGAATATCCGCCATTCACAATAGCAACAACATCATTATTAATACTTACTGCATTTACTTTGTATGATAAAATTATATAAACAAACATTAAAATAGTAGCAAGTCCGCTTAGTAAAGTTAAATAAGGGTTTGACATAACAATAGAAGTTATAAAAACGCCTAAAAATAGAATTAAAGCGAAATTGTAAAAATAATATCTAATAGCTTTTTTGTCAGATTTTTTATAATCTTTAGGAACATTTAAGTCGCTTACAAAACTAGATAATATACTGTTTGCATCTTTGAGTTTACAAAAAGGGTGCAAAATAGTTTGCGTAAAACCCTCGGTGGCATCAGCGTAACCAATAGCATATAAGTTTATTTGGCACATACCAAACATTCGCATTAAAAGCGATTGTGTTACATTAACACCGCATATCTTTTCTTTAGGGATTGTGAAATTTTTCTTATTAAATAGTCCGAAAGAAATATGTAATTTATCAGTATCTTTTTCTAAAGTGAAATTATAAAATTTTATCAAAGATGAAATAACAGACCAAACAAGAGAAATTATATAAAATATAAAAATGGAAAGTATCATTAAAGGTATTAATGTTAAGATGATTAACAAAAACGGTTGATTTTCTATACTTGATATAAAGGTATTAGTAAAAAAGGTTTCAATATCTTTTTCTAAATTTGGCAGTATATTAACAATAAAAGGACTAAGTGCCATAAAACCGAAAATAAATTTAATAAAGTAAGAAATTTTCGATTGAGCAATTCCTAAATAAACAAAAGCAGACGGCTTTACGGTAAGCTTATTTTTGTTGACTGTATCCGTGTTGCTTTGTTCAATCTCAACATTTTCGCCTTGATAATCTTTAATAAGCAAGCTTTTAA
>CAYJFG010000099.1:0-6464 GCA_964369305.1 uncultured Eubacteriales bacterium | reverse complement strand
GTAGAATTTGCTTCGTCGAATAATTTTTCTTCAAAGTCTGGGAATTTTTTTGCAAGCATATTAAAATTATTTGCAAAATTAGCTCCTTTGTTCATTGAATGAATATCGCTACCAATGAAAGAAATTAAACCTTCGCTAACAAATTTAAATAACTTTCTCCTAGTTGAAAACTGTTCTAAAGATGATAAATTAATTTGCATTAAACAGCCTATACCTTTTAAATAGCCTACTAAGTCATGGTTATTAAGCAATGCACTATATCTTTCTATATGAGCAATAATAGGTATGACATTATAATCATTAATTAATTTATACATCATACTTTCGCTTTTTCCTTGAAACGTTGCGTTATATGGAAATTCTACTAATAAGTAGTTTGTACCCTCATAACATAAGTCTTTTAAGTCTTTATTATTAAATAAATATTCAGACATATAAACTTCAGCACCTAAAGTGTATGTAATATTATTTGGTGCTTTAGAAATAAACTCGTTATACGCTTTTTCTCTTTTTTCTAAAAAATCTTCAATACTTTGAGAATTTGAGTAAAAATGTGGTGTAAGACCTATATGAGTAACTCCTTGTTCGTTCAAAGTTGCTACTAATTCAAGTGATTTTTGAATATTTCTTGCACCATCATCAATACCAGGTAAAATATGTGTGTGAATATCGTATTTTCTCATTTTTTCTTCCTCCTAAATAAATTATAGGTAAGAACAAACAATATCTCCCATTTCAGCACAATTTACTTTTTTAGTGCCATCAGTATATATATCAGCTGTTCTATGATTTTTTAAAGCTTCATTAACTGCTTTTTCTATAGCTATTGAAGCTTGTTCTTCTCCTAAAGAGTATTTTAACATCATTGATACCGATAAAATTGTCGCAAGAGGGTTTGAAATTCCAAGCCCAGCTATATCAGGTGCAGAACCGTGAATTGGCTCATATAAACCTGCTTTTTTATCATTTAAACTAGCTGATGCAAGCATACCAATAGATCCACTTATCATAGATGCTTCATCAGATAAAATATCACCAAAAATATTTGATGTTACAATTACATCAAATTGTCCAGGGTTTCTTACAAGTTGCATAGCACAGTTATCTACATACATATGGCTAAGCTCAACTTCTGGATATTCTTTTGCTATTTCAATAACAGTTTCTCTCCATAATCTTGAAGATTCTAGCACGTTAGCTTTATCAACACTCGTTAATTTTTTACTTCTTTTCATAGCCATATCAAATGCTACTCTTGCTATTCTTTTTATCTCTGGAACGCTGTATTGTTCTGTATCAAAAGCAAAATCAGCACCGTTTTCATCGCCTCTGCCTCTTTTACCAAAATATATACCGCCTGTAAGTTCTCTTACAACCATAATATCTAGTGAATTTCCTATAATTTCTGACTTTATAGGTGATGCATCTTTAAGTGGTTCAAAGATAACTGCTGGTCTTAAATTTGCAAATAAGCCTAAAGCTCCTCTTATACCCAAAAGTCCTGCTTCTGGTCTTAAATGTCCTGGTAGAGTATCCCATTTATGACCACCTACTGCACCTAAAAGTACTGCATCTGCTTTTTTGCATTTTTCTACAGTTATATCAGGTAGTGGTACTCCTGTATTGTCAATAGCAATTCCGCCTAAGTCTGCATAGTCGTAGTTAATTGAAAAATTAAACTTCTCCCCTGCTTTATCTAAAACTTTTATAGCTTCATCAACTATTTCAGGTCCAATACCGTCACCTTTTAAAACTACTAAATTATATGAATTCATTTTCTTCTTTTCTCCTTTTAGTTTTGCCCATGTGCTTGTTTTAACATTAAATCTTTAACTTTCATAAGTCTTATTTGAGTACTTCTTTCGTTTTCATCAAGTTTCATAGTTATATATTTAATGTTTGCTTGCATATCTGGTATCATTACGTGTTCTAAAGCATTTACACGGCGTCTTGTCTTTTCAATTTCTGCTGCCATTAATTGACAAGATTTTTCAATCTCTGCAAGTTTTAACATATCTGGTAGCATATCAGAAAGATATTTTACTGCGTCGTCTAAGTCTGCTGATGTAAAAGCAAAACCATATGAATATATATCGTTTTCATCTGGTGTTCTTGTTTGATAATCAAAAACAGGTATATCAACACTCATTACGTTTTTTGAAGATACATTTAACGAAATTTCTTGCTTTGGTGCTGTTAATGCTGTATTTAATACTTCATCAGACATAGAAGCTTTTGCAAGCACAAAATTATTATTAGCTTTTTTTATACCATCTTCTACTTTTTCACGTAACACCTTATTTTCTTTTACTAAATCTAAAAATTGACGCATAAGCTCATCTCTTTTATCTTTTAAAAGCTTATGTCCCCTTGTAGCTGTTACAAGTTTCTTTTTAAGTCTAGTAAGCTCCATTCTTGTAGGGTTTACTGTTGTTGAAGCCAATATATATCACCTCACTTTTAAATTTAATACTTGCCGTAATGTTCGTCTAAAAATTCGTCTTTAATTCTTTTTAGCTCACTTCGTGGTAATATAGAAAGCAATTTCCAACCAAGTGTTAAAGTTTGCTCAATATCTCTGTTTGCATCGTATCCTTGTGACACATACTCTTTTTCAAATGCGTCAGCAAATTGTGCATATAATTTATCTATATCTGTTAAAGCTGCCTCACCTAAGATAACCATTAACTCTTTAGCATCTTTACCACGTGCGTAAGCTGCAAAAAGTTGGTTCATTGTGTTTGCATGGTCTTCACGTGTTTTACCTTTACCGATACCTTTGTCTTTTAGACGTGATAAAGAAGGTAAAACGTCTATTGGAGGAGCAACATTTTTTCTGTATAAATCACGGCTTAAAATGATTTGTCCTTCTGTGATATATCCTGTTAAGTCTGGGATTGGGTGTGTTTTATCATCTTCTGGCATTGTAAGAATAGGTATTAATGTAATACTACCATTTTTACCTTTTTGTCTGCCTGCTCTTTCATATAATGATGCAAGATCAGTATACATATATCCAGGGTAACCTCTACGGCCAGGTACTTCTTTACGAGCAGCCGAAACTTCTCTTAATGCGTCAGCGTAGTTTGTGATATCAGTCATAATAACTAAAACGTGCATACCCTCATCAAACGCTAAATACTCAGCTGCTGTAAGTGCCATTCTAGGAGTAGCAATTCTTTCAATAGCTGGGTCGTTTGCAAGGTTTACAAACATAACAGTTCTATCTATAGCACCTGTTTCTTTAAAGCTTTCAATAAAATAGTTTGACTCTTCAAATGTGATACCCATTGCAGCAAAAACAACAGCAAATGGTTCTGATGTTCCACGTACTTTAGCTTGTCTAGCTATTTGAGCAGCTAAGTTTGCGTGTGGAAGACCTGATGCTGAGAATATAGGTAGTTTTTGACCTCTTACTAAAGTGTTAAGTCCGTCAATAGCAGATACACCTGTTTGAATAAATTCTTGAGGGTAATTTCTAGCTGCTGGATTCATAGGTAAGCCGTTAATGTCTAAACGTTTTACAGGTAGTATGTCTGGTCCATCATCTTTAGGTTTTCCTAGTCCGTCAAATACACGTCCTAGCATATCAGAACTAACGCCTAGTTCCATGCTTCTACCTAAAAATCTTACTTTACTATTTGATAAGTTAATACCTGCTGAGTTTTCAAATAACTGCACAAGTGCATCTGTACCGTTAATTTCTAAAACTTTACATCTACGTTTTTCTCCGTCTGCAAGTTCTATTTCTGCAAGGTCGTTATAATTTACATTTTCAACACCTTTTACAAGAACAAGAGGGCCTGCAACTTCTTCAATGGTTCTATACTCTTTTGGCATTATAGTTCTCCTCCTTGTAAAATAATTTTTTCAACGTCTTGCGTTAATGTTTGTAATAACTTTTTAAATTCTTCTTGTGTTTTCTCAATTGGTGTATATTTGAAACGTCCAATAGGCTCACGGATAGGCATTTTTACAAGTGCATCTACTGTAGCACCTTTTTTTAGTGCATCCATAGATAGATTGTAATACGCAAGAACTAAACACATCATCATAAATTGTTTTTCAAGTGGTGTGTATGTGTCTACTTCGTGGAATGCGTCTTGATGTAGGAAGTCTTCACGAATTGAACGAGCAGCCTCAAGTTTAATTCTATCAGGTGCAGAAAGTGCGTCCATACCTACAAGTTTAACGATTTCTTCAAGTTCTGCCTCTTCTTGAAGTAGTGCCATTATATCATTTCTATTTTTAATCCAATCAGCTGCCACTTCTGTGTTAAACCATGCTGACATTGTATCTATATACAGTGAGTAACTTTTTAACCAGTTTACCGCTGGGAAGTGACGTTTATAAGCAAGCGATGAATCAAGCCCCCAGAAAACTTTTACAATTCTTAAAGTTGCCTGTGAAACTGGCTCAGAGATGTCACCACCTGGAGGAGAAACCGCACCAATAACTGATAAAGCACCCTCATTTTCATTTGTTCCTAAAGTAATTACTCTACCTGCTCTTTCGTAGAATTGAGCAAGTCTACTACCTAAGTACGCTGGATAACCCTCTTCACCTGGCATTTCTTCTAAACGCCCAGACATTTCACGTAAAGCCTCTGCCCAACGTGATGTTGAGTCGCCCATTAACGCTACTGAGAAGCCCATATCTCTAAAATACTCAGCAATTGTAATACCTGTATAAATTGATGCTTCACGAGCAGCAACTGGCATATCAGAAGTATTTGCAATTAAAACTGTTCTTTTCATTAGTGAATAACCTGTTTTAGGGTCGATAAGCTCTGGAAATTCGTTTAAAACGTCTGTCATTTCATTACCACGCTCACCACAACCGATATATACAACTATATCAGCTTCTGCCCATTTTGCAAGCTGATGTTGAACAACTGTTTTACCACTTCCAAAAGGACCTGGAACAGCTGCAACGCCACCTTTTGCTATTGGGAAAAGTGTGTCGATAACTCTTTGACCTGTAACTAATGGCATATCTGGTGAAAGTTTTCTTTTATAAGGACGTCCAACACGAACTGGCCATTTTTGCATAAGTGTAACTTCTACATCTTTGCCGTTTTCGTCAGTTATTATTGCAATTTTATCTACAACTGTGTAACTACCGCTTTTGATTTCTTTAATTGTACCTTTTACTTTATGTGGTACCATTATTTTTTGCACAACAATTTCAGTTTCTTGCACTGTTCCTAAAATGTCGCCAGTAGCTACTTTATCGCCAACTTTTGCAGTAGCCTCAAAATTCCACTTTAATTCTCTTTTTAAAGATGGAACTTCAACACCTCTTTCAAGGTTTGTTCCTGATATTTTCATAATATCATCAAGTGGTCTTTGGATACCGTCGTATATACTACCAATAAGACCTGGTCCGAGTTCAACGCTTAAAGGAGCGCCTGTTGACTCAACTGGTTCACCTGGTCCTAGACCTGAAGTTTCTTCATATACTTGGATTGATGCTTTATCGCCGTGCATTTCGATAATTTCACCAATCAGTCTTTGTTTACTTACACGAACCACGTCAAACATATTTGCATTTCTCATATTTTCTGCAATTACAAGTGGTCCTGCAACTTTTTTTATTATACCTGTACTCATATAATTATCATCCCTTCGGTGGGTTTTCTTTTTTTAATTATTAAACAAAATATCAGAACCAACAGCTTTTTCAACTGATTTTCTAACACTTGCTATACCTTGACCTGTATTACCTTTAACACCAGGGATTAAGATAATAGCTGGCACTTGCATTTCATTATAATGTTCTATTTCCTCTTGATATTGTGAGGCTAAAGCTTCAGTAATATAAACAACTGCATAACCTGAATTACATACTTTTTTGATTTTATCTGAGGCATCTTCGCCATGCTCAACATAAATAGTATCAAGCCCTAGAGGTGCAAAGCCGTATATACTGTCTTTATCGCCTATTACTGCAACCCTATACATACATATCCCTCAATCTTTCTGCAATAATGTTTATATCTAAATCATTAAGTTTTGCTGATAAAATAAGTCTTACTGCTTTAATTTCAGTATCTCTTGCAATTATATATGCAACTAGAGGACCTATTGTAAATGGCTCCCATTTTTGCGATTGCATTTTATCCATAAGTAGATTGTCGCATTGCTTTTCAAATTCCGCTGGTGATTTTTTCAAAGCAGAAATTGCAAAGCTATAATCTGTAAAAGATAAATAAGAGTAAACATCATCTAGAGATTTTGCAGCTGACTTTGCAAGCATAGATATATTTATACTTTCACACTCTGCTAAAGATTTAAAAATAAAATCATATGTTTTATTCATCTTATTACATCTAACTGCAATTTTAATATTTGCAGATGCAACAAAAAGCTCGCAGTATAATTTAATTATATCGTTGTCGCTTTTTTTACCTAACTTATAGACAGTTTCCATACAAGCTTTATCGATTATGATATCGCATAATT
>CAYJFG010000098.1:0-6507 GCA_964369305.1 uncultured Eubacteriales bacterium | reverse complement strand
ATGGTAAGTAAAAAGACACCTCTATTAATCTTATTTTCTGGTCTAACATTAATGGTAAAAGAAGATGCTGCTATTTATATTATGGCTATAGCACTATTCATTATAGTTTCTAGAAAAGAATTTATAATAGGTGGTATACTATTTGGTGTTAGTATTATATACTTTGCATTTGCAACCATGATGGTATCTGCATTTAACGTTATAAATGATGGAATTATGATAGATAGGCTTAACAACTTTATCCCAAGTGGAGAAGAGGGTTTTGGTGCTATAATTCAAACCTGTTTAACTAATTTCGGATATTTCATTGCACAAGTATTTACGCAAGAAAAAATAGCATTTATGTTTTGGATGTTACTGCCAGTTGCGTTCGCTCCGTTTTTATCAAAAAACAAAAGTATATTAGTATTATTTATTCCAATGGTGGTTGTCGATTTAATGAGTAATTGGCAATATCAATATAACATAAATTATCAATATACTTTTGGAGTAGCAGCACTTATAATTTTTATGGCGTTGATTGCTGTTAAAGACTTAAAACGAGAAAAGAAAATTTTAGTATCGCTTGTTAGTATGTCGTTATGTTTAGTATTTACTTTTTCTTTATTTGTTCCTAGAATGATAGATTATGTAGAATATGATAATAGAGTAAAAACTACAACAGACGGATACAATGAGTTAATAGCTACAATACCTAAAGATGCACAAGTTACTGCAAATGGATATTATATTCCGCATATGTATGATTTTAAAAACTTATATCAATATCCAAACTACTATTCAGACCCAGTTAAAACTGAATATCTACTAGTTAATAAAAGCGACGTAGCAGAAAACGAAGACGATTTGCAAACATTTATGGGGCAAGATTATCAACTTATCAATTCAGCAGGCAATATGGAACTTTACAAGTTAAAATGGTGAACCTTGGCAAACTACAATTAAATATAAAATTATGATTGTGAGGGCTTTTATATGAATAACAAAGCAAAAAACTATTTATCGCAAAGTCAACTAAACGCAATAGTAAAAAACGCATTTAACGAAGATTATATATCTACACCATTAAATCAGGGTACATTTAATATGATATATGATGTTAAGTTAGAAAGTGGCAAAGAAATTATTTTAAAAGTAGCACCAACTCAAGAAACAATTATATTATCATATGAAGAAAATATTATAAAAACTGAAGTAGAAATGATGCAATATGTAAAAGAAAATACTAACGTATCTGTACCTGATGTTTACTTATATGATGATAGCAAAACAATTTGTAATAGCAACTATTTTTTAAGGGAAAAAGTAAGCGGAAATTCATTTTTATATGTAAGGGATAAAATGCAAAAACCGCAACAAGATGAAATTTTATTTAAAATGGGTAAGTGTAATAAAAAAATTAACGATTTAATAGGCACATATTATGGTTATCCTGGAGTTAAAGAACTGCAAGGAGCAACATGGAAAGAAGCTTTCTTTAAAATGCTTAAAAAATCAATAGAAGATGCTCAAAGGTTAAACGTAAATCTATTTGCACCATATGAATATATTATTGAAATTTGCAAAAGCAAGTTATATGTATTAGAAGATGTAAAAAAACCTCATCTTGTGCATTGGGATTTATGGGACGGTAATGTAATTATAAATAATAATAGTATAGCAGGAATTATTGACTTTGAACGTTCTTTATGGGGTGACTATCTTATGGAATATTATTTCCATGAAATAGTAAACACAAAATATAATACATCTTATTGCAGTGGATATGGAAAGACCGTATTTTCTCAAAAAGATATAATAAAACGTACTTTATACAATATTTATATGTTTTCAGTAATGCTTATTGATTATATAAATAGAAATTTAAATGATTTAGAGTACTACTCGTGGGCAAAACATAATTTACTTGAAAATATTAGCAGGCTAAAGTGAATATATTTTCATGTGTTTAAAATTAAATACTATAAAATAATGGTTTTTGCATATAGCTTAAGCCATTATTTTTTTTGAACAAAATATTAAAAATTAATATAGATAAGGTGATAAAAAGAAAGAAGAAGTAGTTTTAAAAGCAAATATATGCAAATTGCACAATAAATAATTAATTATTTGTTAATTTTATTGATATACAATATTAACAGATTTTGATATAATGTATATGTACACGTGTGCGTGTGTAAAAATAAAAAAAAGGAAGGCAAAAAAATGAAAGAAAAAAGATTTTCAAACAAAAAAGTAATTTCTCTTGTATTAGCTGTTATGATGCTAGTAGGCTGTATTTTCAGCTTAGGCTTACCAGTAGCAATTGCAGTTACAGAAGAAAGTACACAAACTAGTGCGGCAAATGCTCAAGTTCCATTCTCATGGGATAATGCATCGGTGTACTTTTTAATGACAGACCGTTTCTATAACGGTAACACAAGTAATGACCATGCTTATGGTAGAGGACTTAACCAAAATGGTAGCGAGATAAACCTATCAGCTACTGGTGATGGTCAAGGAATGTTCCAAGGCGGTGACTTTGCAGGTATTACACAAAAAATCAATGAAGGTTACTTCAATGATTTAGGCGTAAACGCAATTTGGATGTCAGCTCCTTATGAGCAAATCCATGGTTACGTTGTAGCAGGTGATGGCAACAGTATCCCTCACTACTCATACCACGGTTATTATGTTCTTGACTACACAGAAACAGACTTAAACTTCGGTACAGAAGAAGAATTTAGAACACTTGTAGATACAGCACATGAAAATGGTATACGTATCGTTTTAGACATCGTTATGAACCATGCAGGTTATAACACATTAAAAGATATGGCAGACTATAACTTCGGTGGCGTAAAAAGTGGTTGGGAAAACTACTATTACTCACACCAAAACGTAAACAACTCAGATTACCACGGTTACATTGATTATGATTCAAATAACTGGGGCAACTGGTGGGGTGGCGACTGGGTTAGAGCAGGCCTACCAGGATACACAGAAGGTGGCGGTGATATAGACGGCTCACTAGCAGGTCTTCCTGACTTTAAAACTGGTACATCAAGCCAAGTTGGTATTCCAAATGTTTTAGAAACAAAATGGCAACAAGAAGGTACATATAATCAAAAAGTTGCAAAGTATGGTTCATCAAATTCTGTAAAAGGATACTTAATTGATTGGCTTGCAGAATGGGTACGTGAATACGGCGTTGACGGTTTCCGTGCTGATACAGCAAAACACGTTGAAGCATCTGTATGGAACGAACTTGCAAACGAATGTACAGCAGCTTTAAAAGAATGGAAAGCTGCAAACCCAGACAAAGCTTTAGACGATGAAGAGTTTTGGATGACAGGTGAAGCATGGGGACACACAATGACAGATAGCTATTACTTTGATAACGGCTTTGATTCAATGATTAACTTTGAACTTGCTCCAGGTGTAGGTCAAAGCAATATCCCAGGTGCATCATCAGTTGAAAGTTATTACAGCAGATATGCAAATGCAATAAACAACGATCCTACTTTTAACGTTTTAACTTACATCTCATCACACGATACAACACTTGCAAGTGGCGACAGAGTACACGCAGGTTCAGTATTATTAATGATGCCAGGTGGTATACAAATATTCTACGGTGACGAAACAAACAGACCACTACTATCACAACATAGCGGAACAAATGCAGGTGCTGGTCACCAATTCAGAAGCTTTATGAACTGGAGCAGTATTGATACAACAGTTCAAGCTCACTGGCAAAAACTAGGTACATTCCGTAACAACCACTTATCAGTAGGTGCAGGACAACATAAACAAATTTCAGGTTATAACGGTTCAACTGGTTATACATATTCAAGAACATATGCAAGTGGCGACTATGAAGACTCAGTAATCATTACACAATATGCTCCTAAAAACCAAAATATAGAAATTACAGTTTCTTCAATTTGGGGAGATGGCGAAGTTCTAACAAATGCTTATGACGGTTCAACTGCAACTGTTACAAACGGTAAAGTTACATTTAACTCAGGTTCACAAGGTACAATATTAATCGAAGGCGAACCTAGCACAATTGCTTTATCATTAAGCGGAAACTCAGTATTTGAAGGTTCACAAGAATTAACAGTAAACTTATCAGGTGCAGATTATGCAACTGTTACAGTTGATGGTACAAATTCATTCCAAGTTACTAATGGTCAAAAATTCACAATCGGTGAAGAAACAGCTTTAGGCGGTCAAGTAACTGTAACAATCACAGCTTCAAATGATGAAGATACAGTATCAAAAACTTACACATACACAAAAAGAGATCCAAACGCAGTTGTAATGCTTTACTTTGATAACGATGCATATAACTGGAGTACAGTAAATGCTTATATTTACGACGAAAGCGGAGCTTCTGTTATCAACAATGGCGAATGGCCAGGACAAGCTATGACACTTGACAGTGCAACAGGTTATTATTCTATAGAAGTTCCAAAAGAATTAGAATTTGGTAATGTTATATTTACTGAAAGCTACTCAGCAACTGCTGACAGAAGACACCCAGATGACGGCGAAGCAGGTTTAGCAATTGACGGTTCAACTAAATTATTATCTGCAGGTAACTCATTTACAGATTATCAAAGACCAGGCACAACAGATCCAAACCCTACAAACCCTCCAGTAACTGGTGGTTACGTTTTAGGTGATGCTAACAGCGATAAAGCAGTATCAGTTATGGACGTTTTAGAAATTCAAAAACATTTAGCTGATATTGGCGGTTTAACAGGCGACGATGCAAAAGGTGCTGACGTTGACGCTTCAGGCGATATTACAGTTAAAGATGCTTTAAATATTCAAAGATATTTAAGTGATTACAGTGTTGAATACAAAATTGGAGAATTAGTAGGAGGATCAACAACTACTCCAACTGACCCAGAAGGAACAACTCCAGAAGAAACAGAGCCAGAAGTAAAAGAAACAAGAACTATTACTCTTGAAAATGCAAACTGGGGAAGTGTAAATATTTACTACTGGGCAGACGGATATACTCCATTAACATGGCCAGGAACAGCAATGACAAAATCAGGAAACAATTATACATTTGAAGTTCCAAGTGAAGCTACACACGTAATCTTTAATGGTAATGGTCAACAAACAGCTGACTTAACTCTACCATCAGGTGACGGTGACGCTACTTACAATATGTCTTCAAATTCATGGAGCTAATTAAACAATTCTAAATATTAATTTAGAAATTTAATCAAAAATTTAGAGAGTAAGTCTTTACGGCTTATTCTCTTTTTTAAAATTGTAGAGTACAAAGTCACGGACTTAATGAGTATATGCAATAGTATTGTGTAGAAAAAGGATTCAACTCTTGCCGTTGGAATTAGTGAAAAATGAAAAGTGAAAAGTGAAAAATGAATAGTGAATGTGAAAATCCTTACGGATTTTTTGTTTATAAAGGGCGTTTTTTCTCTGATGACTAGACACTGCTAACTGACATCTTTTTATCTTTTTTCTTAAGTTCGTGGTATTGGGTCGTTGGTCGCCTGTGTGGATATTAGCAAAATACAAACGTGGATAACGCACAAAATACAAGCTTTTAGTGTAGGGACAGCCCTGTGTGGAAATATTACGAACTTAAGGTTTTTGGTGTTATTTAATACAGAATTTAGAACGTTATGTAGGGCTTGTGGGTCTACTCTTGTCGAGGATAACGCACAAAATGCAAAGTTTTAGTGTAGGGACAACCCTCTGTGGTTGTCCACTTCATGCGTCGCACTACTATTATTTTTCATTAATTTTCTTAAGTTCGTGACATTGCCCTGTGTGGTTGTCCGGTCAATGTCATTGCACTAAAATGTGAAAATTTTTACGGATTTTTTATTTATAAAGGGCGTTTTTTCTCTGATGACTAGATACTGCTAACTGACATCTTTTTATCTTATTGCAATCTAAACAAAAAACCACCCATATCTTATAGCACTATTTGATAAGGGTGGTTTAATTATGTGGTAAATCAAGCTAAAATAGGTTGATACTGTATCTTATTTAATGCATATTCTACACATTTAGGTATTAAATCAAAATGTGCAACAAGTGAATTAGGCTTATTAATATAATCATCTTGCGACATTGGCACAAAGAATATATTTTTTGTATTTAAAATTTTGCCTATATTTTGTGCCGATGCTCCTAATGCATCGTTGCTTGCTAAAGCTAGTAATACTCCTCTACCTGTTCTTAAATGAGATTTTACTGCCATTGTAACTGATGTATCTGTAATTGCATTTGCAATTTTTGATAATGTATTGCTAGTACAAGGTGACACTACTAAAACGCTAAACATTTTTTTAGGTCCAATTGGCTCAGCATCTTCTATTGTAGATATTATTTTATTATTACATATGTTTTCTATTTTTTCTATTATTTCACTGCTTTTCCCAAACCTAGTATCTGTAGTGTATGCATTGTGTGACATTATTGGTACAACATTATAACCTGTATTTTTTAAAATTTCCATTTGTTCTATAGATTTTT
>CAYJFG010000097.1:0-6647 GCA_964369305.1 uncultured Eubacteriales bacterium | reverse complement strand
ACATAAAATTTGCAATACCTTTTGACATAATTTTCTTTACTTTAGTACATATTGTCAAAATATATAATATTAGCGACACAATTAATTTTTTGATTATTGAAAATACTATAAAAATAAAAAAAATTAAAATTTCATTATAAATGTATTGCATTTTACAAAAATAAATGATAAAATTTATTTTGTTAATTTAATAATAAACGCTATGATAAAGATAAGTAATAATCTATAATAACTAGTATTTAGAGAGGTGCTATATTGCTGAAACTGCACTTGCTACGTTTTAGATTATGAATTCACTTTTGAGCGGTGTAACTGAACAGTTAATCTAATTAAGTTGCAACGTAATACAACGACGTTACAAGTTGCTAAAGTGTTTGCTTTTTAGCAAAAAACTGGGTGGTACCACGGAATTTATGCTTTCGTCCCTTTTTTGGACGAAAGTATTTTTATTTAATGAAAGGAAAGTATAAGTATGAAAGAACAATTAAAGAATATCCATGTTGAAGCTATTAGTGCTATTGAAAATGCTATTGAACTTCAACAAATCGAAAGTATTAGAATTAAATATTTAGGTAAAAAAGGCGAACTCACTGCAATTTTAAAACAAATGGGTAAATTATCAGCTGAGGAGCGTCCAGTTATGGGGCAACTTGCTAATGAATATCGCTCATTAATTGAAAAAGCTATTGAAGAAAAAACAAAAAATCTACAAAAAGAATTACTAGAAAAACAATTAAAGGAAGAAGAAATAGACGTTACAATGCCAGGTAAAGATGTAAAACTTGGTGCAAAACATCCTTTAACAATAGTTATGGACGAAATAAAAGAAATATTTATTGGTATGGGGTTTGACATTGTAGACGGACCTGAGGTTGAATATGATTATTACAACTTTGAAGCCTTAAACATTCCTAAAGACCACCCAGCACGTGACACTCAAGACACATTCTACATCACAGACAATATAGTTTTAAGAACTCAAACATCACCTGTTCAAATTAGAACAATGGAAAAAACAGCACCACCTATAAGAGTAATTTCACCTGGTAGAGTTTACAGAAGTGATGCTATAGATGCTACTCACTCTCCCCTATTCCATCAAATTGAGGGTTTAGTTGTTGATAAAAATATTACATTTGCTGACTTAAAAGGTACTCTTGAAATATTTGTTAAACGTTTATACGGCGAAGATAGTGTTGTGCGTTTCCGTCCTCACCACTTCCCATTTACAGAACCATCAGCAGAAGTTGACGTACAATGTTTCTCTTGCCATGGTGAGGGTTGCAGACTTTGTAAAAACGAAGGTTACATTGAAATTTTAGGTTGCGGTATGGTTCATCCTAAAGTATTATCAACTTGCGGTATCGACCCTGAAGAGTATAGTGGCTTCGCTTTCGGTTTAGGTCTTGAGCGTGTTGCAATGAGAAGATACAAAATTGATGATTTAAGATTATTTTACGAAAACGATGTACGTTTTCTTGAACAATTTTAATTTTAGGAGGTAAAAGTATAATGAATTTATCAATGAGATGGCTAAAAGAGTTTGTAGAAATAGATGTAACACCACGTGAGTATTCAGAAGCTATGACTATGAGTGGCTCAAAAGTTGAGGGTTATGAAGTTGAGGGCGACATACTTAAAAACATAGTAGTTGGTCAAATTATAAATATTGAAAAACACCCAGATGCAGATAAGTTATCTGTTTGTAGTGTAAATATAGGTAAAGATGAACCAATCCAAATAGTAACAGCTGCTACTAATATGCAAATAAATGATAAAGTACCTGTAGCACTTGATAACTCAATTTTAATAAACGGTACAAAAATTAAAAAAGGCAAATTAAGAGGTGTTGAAAGTTTTGGTATGTTCTGTTCTGTTGCAGAGTTAGGTCTTACTGTAAACGATTTCCCTTATGCTATTGAAGATGGGCTATTTATTATTAAAGAAGAGTGTAACTGTGGCGACGATATCAGAGAAGTTACAAGATTTAACGATACAAAAGTTGAATTTGAAATTACATCAAACCGTCCTGACTGTTTTTCAGTTATAGGGCTTGCACGTGAAACTGCTGCTACTTTTAACAAACCTTTAAATCTTCATACACCTGTAGTTAAAGGTGGCAATGGTGATAGCACTGGTATGATAGACGTTAAAATAGAAGCTACAGACTTATGTAAAATGTATAGTTGTGCAATAGTTCAAAATGTAAATGTAAAACCATCTCCACTATGGCTACGTGAGCGTTTACGTGCTATGGGCGTTCGTCCTATAAATAACATAGTAGATATTACAAACTACGTTATGCTTGAATATGGGCAACCTATGCACGCTTTTGATTTACGTTTTATTGAAGATAAAAAAATCATTGTAAGAACTGCAAACGACGGCGAAATTTTAACAACTTTAGACGGTGTTGAACATAAATTATCAAGTAATAATCTAGTAATTGCTGATAGCAAAAAAGCTACTGCTATTGCAGGTGTTATGGGTGGCGAGTATAGCTCAATTGTTTCAGATACAACTACTATTGTATTTGAGTCAGCTAACTTTTTAGGTAGCAGCGTTAGAAAAACTGCTAAAGAACATGGTATGCGTACTGATTCTTCATCAAGGTTTGAAAAAGGACTTGACCCAAACAACTGTATCCCTGCTTTAAACCGTGCTTTAGAACTTGTAGAGCTTTTAGAAGCAGGCGAAGTTTTAGACGGTATTATAAGTGACAAATCTTATGAAAATGAAAATGTTACAATTAATTTTGACAGTAATTGGATAAATAACTTTTTAGGTTCTAATATAGATGAAAAAACAATGATAGAAATACTAGAAACTATAGAATGTAAAGTTGAAAACAATATTATCACTGTTCCAACTTTTAGACCAGACCTTGAACATAAGGCAGATATTTCCGAGGAAATAGCGAGATTTTTCGGTTATAATAATATTACGTCATCACAGGTAAAAGGTTCTGCTCAAGGCAAATATTCAAACAGACAAAAATTTGATAAATTAGCCTCTGATACAATGTTATCAATGGGACTAAATGAAATAATGACTTATTCATTTATAAGCCCTAAAGATTATAACAAAATCTTAATGCCTGAAAATGACGTGCTTAGAAATTCAGTTGTTATAAGCAACCCTCTTGGTGAAGATACAAGTATTATGAGAACTACAGCTATTCCATCAATGCTTGATATTTTAGCTAAAAACTATAACAACCGCAACTCTTCATCTTTCCTTTTTGAACTTGCAAAAGAGTACATTCCTACAACTGCAAATGAATTACCAATTGAAAACAATAAAATTATTGCAGGTTTCTACGGAAATAATGTTGACTTCTTTGAAGTTAAAGGAATAATGGAAAATCTTCTTACAACACTTGGTGTAACTGAGTATGATATTACTGCTTTAAAAACAAATGCAACTTATCATAGTGGAAGATGTGCTATTTTAAGCATAAATGGCGAAACACTTGGAATTATAGGACAAATTCACCCTAACTGCGTTAAAAACTATGGAATTAACTGCGAAGTTTACGCTTTCAACCTTGATATGGATTTAATTTATAAAGTATCTAATAGAGAAAAACTTTATAAACCACTGCCAAAATATCCAGCTACTACAAGGGACCTTGCAATTATTTGCGACGAAGAAACACCTGTAATAGAGCTAAGTAAATGCATAGAAAGTTCTTGCGGTAAACATTTAGAATCTTTAAAACTATTTGACGTTTATAAAGGAAGTCAAATAGAAAAAGGTAAAAAGAGCGTTGCATTTAAAATAGTACTAAGAAGTAGTGAAAGCACATTAACAGATGAACAAGCAGATAAAGACATTAATAAGATTATAAAAGCATTATCAACTATAAATGCAATTTTACGTAGTTAATTTTTGTTAATTTTTCTTTAATTATTTATCTAAACTATTGAAGTAAAATTATTTTTGTTGTATAATAAAGGTGACTATAAGTGGAGGTGTTATTATGAAGGATAAAACATTAGTATTTAATATAAATGATACTAGAGAGTATGAAATTAAAGAAGCATTAACTTCTGTGTATGATTCTTTAAAAGAAAAAGGATATAACCCAATAAATCAAATTGTAGGTTATATTTTATCCGAAGACCCTACTTATATTACAACCTACAATAACGCACGTAGCACAATAAGTAAATATGATAGAGATGATTTGTTAGAAACATTAGTAAAGTCATTTTTAAACAAAAAAGTATAAGAAGATAATTTTTAAACCACCTAAAAACGTATATTATGTTTTTAGGTGTTTTTTTATTTTAAAGTAGAATTTGTGATATTGTATATTGCTTAAATAAAATTGAAATGTTGTCTAAACTTTTTCCCAATAGATATTTAATATAAATTTGATATTTATATAAAACAAAATGTAATATATACTTGACATTAAGCAATTCATATGTTATATTATGTAATATAAGGAGGTAGCGTATGAAAAATAAAAAATTAAAAATAGCACGGATAGAATGTGATATGAAACAGGACGATTTAGCAAAAGCTGTAGGTGTTACAAGACAAACAATCGGCTTAATCGAGGCTGGAAATTACAACCCTACTTTAAACTTGTGCATTGCAATATGTAAAGCACTTGGGAAAACATTAAATGACTTATTCTGGGAGGAAACATTATGAACAACAAAATGATTAAAGATGAGCGAGTAACTTTACTTAAAAGGAAAATTCAAAGCGACGGATTTGGGATAGTGTGGTTGATACTTTTAATTTCTGTACTTGTACAGCAATATTTACAAGCTCCAGTTTCACAGTACGTTGTGGAGATGGTTATTTGGTTAGCTATGTCAGTATATATCTTAATTTTCAACTTTTTAAAAGGTAATGACTTATATCCATCAAATAACAAAAAAAGCAACACCTTGATTATTATTCAAAGTTTGCTCGTTGGGTTGACTATTGCAATAATTAACACTGTTCAAAATTACTTTCAGTATAGTGGAGTAGTTGAAGATACTATTGTAAAACATACCGTTATGGTTGCTGTTATAAGTTTTGTTAGTGCCACTGTAGGAACTTTTGCTGTATTAAAAGTGCTTTCTTATTTTAACCGCAAAAAGCAGGAAAAAATAAATAAGGACTTAGATGAAGAGGAATAATATTTCACATTAAAGCTTAAGTCTTATAATATTTACTGCTAAAAAAGGAGCTGTCGCATTAAAAAAGTTTTCGTCATATTACATACACAAGTCCATTGTAAGGGCGAAATCCATTTTCACCCAAAATTTACGTATTTACAAGCAAAACGGGAGCATATGGAATGCTCCCCTACAAATATTTGTTAATATTAACTTTAATTCGACAGACCTTTTTTAATATTAAGATATAAATAATCACACGATGTGATTATTGCACCCTTTTACGGCGTTTTGTTGTTGCTTCTTGCTTTTTCAAGTTTGAAATTTTTTCTTCGCTATTTTGCTTGAATTTGCTCATCATATCTTCAAAGCTAGATGACTCTTGCTTTTTTGCAACCCACTCGTAATTGCCAGGACTTGTAACTGGTGGTGCTGGCGGTTGTGGTGTGTAATTGCGTTTTCTTTCAGGTTTGTTTTCAAAAGTGCGTTTTTTAACAGGTGGTTTTTCCATTGCTTTCTTAATCGAAAGACTTATTTTACCATCGTCCCCTACTGATAAAACTTTTACTTTAACGTCTTGTCCTAGTGTTAAATGGTCTTTAATTTGACTTACATATACATTCGCAACTTCTGATATATGTACCATTCCTCTTACTTCGTCGTTAATATCGACAAAAGCTCCAAATTGTGTTATGCCTGTAACTTTGCCCTCCATGATTTTTCCTACTTCAAGTTGCATAAAAAAAATATTCTCCCCTTTAATTTTTAACTAGCTATATTAATAAATACTCTTTCGCCTTCACGGGCAAAGTCGTATTGTGAACGTGCCAAGTCTTCTATGTAATCGTCCTTATATTCGCCCTCAAGACTGTAAATGTCTTCTAGCTCTTCTATCATAATATTTATTTCTTTTTCATCTTCATAAAGCTCTGCTAAAGTTTTTTCTCTATCGCTTATTTCAGTTTGTAATTGAACTATAGTAACTAAAGCATAAATTGAAAAAATTAACACCGCAACACCTGATATAATTTTGAGAGTTTTGCTTTTTTTCTTTCTTTTTGTTTTAGCTTTTTCTAAGTTAATTTCCTTTATAGTTCTTTTCTGCTCTTGATGTGATTTTTCCATATAAGATTTCTCCTATCTGTATCTAATTATCCTATACAATATTATTATACAACATTTATCACTTTACTTGCAAGGTTTTTTTCCTTTATTTTTAAAATTTTTTAAGATTTTTTCTTTATAAGTTTGTAATATTATATCAAATTTTAAAACAGTAGTTGTAAACAATCCAAAAATTCTTTTAAAAATTTGCATTAATACATTATAAGTCTTAGAAATAAATAGAAATAGTCTTTTTGTAACAAGTCCTATTGTAACCATATAAACTATAAAACCTAATATACTACCAGCAATTATAAATAGTCTTACAACGCCACCATTGTACGCAGTTGAAAATATAAAAATAATTATAGCATATATTAACATATTTAAAATATCTAAAATTAATATATGATTTTTTTT
>CAYJFG010000096.1:4701-7069 GCA_964369305.1 uncultured Eubacteriales bacterium | reverse complement strand
TCATGACCAAACAGAAGCTATGACAATGGGTACAAGAATTGTTGTTATGAAAGATGGTTTTGTACAACAAGTTGATAGTCCACAACACTTATATGATTCTCCATGTAACCAATTCGTTGCTGGATTTATCGGTTCACCTCAAATGAACTTTATTGACGCTACAGTTGTTAAAACAGGCAGTGGTTATGGTCTACAATTTGATAAATACACAATAGCTTTACCAGAATCAAAAAATAAAAATAACTGCTTAGCAGCTTACTTAAATAAAGAAGTTGTTCTAGGTATTAGACCAGAAAACGTTGATGACCAAGATATCCAAGGCTCACAAAACATTGTTGAAGCTAATGTTGACGTTACTGAGTTAATGGGTGCTGAAATTTATCTATATCTAAATATTTCAGGTATTCCAATTACAGCTAGAGTTGCTCCAACATCTACAGCTAAACCTGGCGATGTTATCAAAGTTGCTTTAGACGTTAATAAAATTCATGTTTTCGATAAAGAAACAGAAAAATCTATTACAAACTAATTAACTTTAAAATTAAAAGCTACAACACTTAATTTTGTGTTGTAGCTTTTTTAATTCGTAATTCATAATTCGTAATTGTAATTCATAATTTGCAATTCGTAATTCATAATTCGTAATGCGTAATGCGTAATGCGTAATTCGTAATGCGTAATTCGTAATGCGTAATTCATAATTCGTAATGCGTAATTTGTAATGCGTAATTCGTAACTCGTAATTGTAATTCATAATTTATAACAAAAATTTTTTTATGTCTTTTATATAAATAAAAATCCGTAAGGATTTTCTCATTCACTCTTCACTTTTCACTATTCACTATTCACTTTTCTCTCTTCACTATTCACTAATCTCTAATCACTACTAAATCATTTGAGCAAGTGCTACTATAAAAGGCATTGTAGCTATTGAAAAAATAGTTGAAAGCGATACTATATTTACAGATAATGTAGTATCTTTATTAAACTTTTCTGCAAACATTGTAGTAGTAGCGGCGGTTGGTGCTGAGGCTGCTATTAGACAAGCTATCATAATTGTGCTATCTACCTTAAACACATACATAATTAAAAGCGATAATAAAGGGATAACAAGTAATCTTAAACCAATAGCAATGTACTGTTTTTTATATTTAAACGCTCCGAGTAAGTTTGCTCTTGATAAATGAAAACCTATTATAAGCATAGGCAAAGGTGTGTTTAAATGCGACATATAGGAGATAGGACTGCTTATTACAAAAGGTAATTTAATAGAAAAAATAAATATAATTAATCCCAGTGTTACACCAATTACACCAGGGTTTAATATTAATTTTTTAGGAGTGATGTTTTTGCGGTCGCCACTCATCATAGTAGCCCCATAACTCCAAATTACAAGGTTAAAAACGGCTATAAAGACAGCGCCATAAAAAACACCATCATCGCCGAGAAGTGCTTTTTGAAGCGGTATAGACATAAAACCGCAGTTTGAAAAAATTGTACTAAACTTTAAAATTGCATTTTCCTCTTTTTTCTTATCTCTAAAAATAAGCGTTGCAAGTGAAATTGATAAAATATGTATAGTTATAGCAATTATTGCCGTTATACCTAAATTTGTAAGAGTATTTATATCAAAATCACGGTTGAAAGCCTCAATAATAACGCAAGGCGTTACAAAATATAAAACTATATTTGTAAGATTTTTTGTAGTTGAACTAGATAAAAATTTTGTTTTTCCGCAAACAAAACCAATACCTATTAAAATAAATAAAACTACAACTTGTGAAGATACGGTTAAAAAATTATCAAGCATAAAATAAAAACTTCTTTCTTAAATACATTTGTTAGATATAAAAATGCAAGGAAAACTGAAAAATCAGAAATCCTTGCATAAATTATAGCATATGTCAAAAACAACAGTTAAATTAAGCGTTGTTTCTTTTAGCTAAAGCAGATTTATATCTTGCTACTTTGTTTTTGTGCATAATTCCTTTAGCACCAGCTTGGTCAAGTTTTTTCATTGCCATGTTTACTGCTTGTGCTTTATCAGCTGAATTTTCATCAATAGCAACATAAGCTTTCTTTAAAATAGTTTTTAAAGCTGATTTAAAGTTTTTATTGTTAGCTGTTTTAACTGCTGATACTTTAACACGTTTTTTTGCTGATTTAATATTAGGCATAAAGTCCACCTCCGTTTTAGTATTTATATTTGTGTACAAGATATGATACCACTAAAATTAAGAAAATGCAAGTGTTTTTTAGAGTTTTTTAATCTCAATAACATAAAATGCATTTTTTTGATAAAAAAATCTAATATTTTACATAAAAAATGAAAAAAGGACTATCTTTTTTATAATGATTTTGGTAAAAT
>CAYJFG010000096.1:0-4691 GCA_964369305.1 uncultured Eubacteriales bacterium | reverse complement strand
ATACATTGTTAAACTTATATTTGAATTAAAGACATATGATTAGTTTTTTAAAAATGGCTAAAAATTATAGATTTAAGTGTGATATAAGGTTTAACGAAAAATTAAATTTTAAGGAAGTGTAAAAATGACAAAATTAAAGTCAAGCGATTATGTCTTAGGTGTTCAACATCTATTTGCAATGTTTGGGGCAACAGTTCTAGTTCCATTATTAACAGGTCTTAACCCAGCGGTGGCACTGTTTACATCAGGTTTAGGTACTCTAATATTCCACTTTATTACAAAGTTTAAAGTACCAGTTTATGTTGGTTCTTCATTTGCGTTCATTCCAGCAATTTCAGCAATTGTAATGGTTAATGGAACTGTAGATCCTACAAAAGTTCCAATAGCTCAAGGCGGTATTATGGTTGCGGGTTTACTTTACGTAGTATTTGCTTTAATAGCTTACTTTGTAGGTGTAGACAAAATTAGAAAACTTTTCCCACCAGTTGTAACAGGTCCTGTAATTGTAGTTATAGGTATTGGGCTTTCATCTGTAGCTATAAATGACGCTACAGGCTTTGCGAATTTATCTCAAGGTATTGACGCTACAGCTGGTCTAAACATAGGTATTGCGTTATTTACTCTTTTAATCGTAGTAATTTCATCAGTTTTTGCTAAAGGATTTTTCAGACTTGTTCCGATACTTTTAGGTATAGCAGGTGGTTACTTACTTTGCGTAATTTTACACCTTTGTGGCGTGTTTACAATGGACTTTTCAGCAATAGAAAATGCACCATGGATTAACGTTCCTTTCGTTACAGAAGATGCAAACGGTGTTACTTTCTTATCTTTACCACAATTTGATATTAGTGCTATACTTTCTATAGCTCCAATAGCTTTAGTTACATTTATGGAACACGTTGGCGACATCACAACAAATGGTGCTGTTGTTGGCAAAGACTTCTTCAAAGATCCAGGACTACATAGAACTCTACTAGGTGATGGTATAGCTACTGCATTTGCAGGTATGTTTGGTGGCCCTGCAAATACAACTTATTCAGAGAATACAGGTGTGCTTGCAACTACAAAAAATTACAATCCAGCAATTTTAAGAGTAGCTGCTTGTTTTGCTATAGTTCTTGCACTTGTTGGTAAATTTGGTGCAGTACTTCAAACAATACCAAGCCCTGTAAAAGGTGGCGTTGAGATTGTACTATTTGGTATGATAGCGGCTATTGGTATTCGTACTCTTGTTGAGTCAAAACTTGACTTTACACATAGCAGAAACTTACTAATAGTAGGTATTATCTTAGTATTAGGTTTAGGTATTGGTGGTTTAGGCGGTATAGCTGTTACTATCGGTAGCGTAAATTTAAATATATCTGGCTTATTTGTGGCAGTTGTAGTAGGTGTAATTGCTAATGCACTATTACCACAAAGAGAAGATGGAAAACAAGCGAAAAACAAATAATGTAAAGGATAGTGCTACAAATGAAAAACGTTAATTTATTTGACCACCCATTAATACATCATAAAATTTCAATTTTACGTGATGTTAAAACAGGCGGTAAAGAGTTTAGAGAATTAGTTGAGGAAATATCGGCGTTAATGGCTTTTGAGGTATTTCGTGATTTGAATACAGAAGAAGTAGAAGTTGAAACTCCAATTACTACTTGCAAAACTAAAAAAATTGCTGGTAAAAAACTTGCGATAGTTCCAATACTTCGTGCAGGTCTTGGTATGGTAAATGGCATACTATCACTAGTTCCATCAGCAAAAGTTGGACATATTGGTCTATACCGTGACCACGATACATTAGAGCCAAAAGAGTACTACTGCAAATTACCAGATGATATAGTGCATCGTGACGTTATAATACTTGACCCAATGCTTGCAACTGGTGGAAGTGCTGTTGCAGCAGTTGACTTTATTAAAAAACATGGCTGTAAAGATAATATAAAAGCAGTGTTTATAATAGCCGCTCCAGAGGGAATAGAAACATTTACAAAGGCACACCCAGATGTACCTATTTACTGTGCTTGCGTTGACTCTCATTTAAATGAAAATGGATATATAGTTCCAGGGCTTGGAGATGCAGGAGATAGAATTTTTGGAACAAAGTAGGAATTAAAAGTTGGGATAAAATGATTGACTTTGAAAAAGCGAATTTATCATATTTAGTAATAGTTGAAAATAGCAAATTCTACAAAATGATTTGTAATATAATGATAGATGGAGAAGAAATTATATCGTCATATAAAAACAAAGAGTATAAAGTAGTATTTACAAGTAAAAGGATTATCATATTAGAAGTTCAAGGGCTTATACATAAAGATAAAGATTTTTTGTCATTGCCATATAGTAGTATCTTGTTTCATTCAATTGACGGTGAAAAAAATTTTTCTAAAAACTGTAGGTTGTACGTGCATATTAAAGAAATTGGAAAGATAAAATTTCACTTTCGTTCATATTGCAATATAGAGGAAATCTGTAAAAATATCTCAAATACAATATTGTAAATTAATTTAATAAAAACTCATAAACAAAAGTAAATTGCTTTGTTTGTGAGTTTTTTTGATATATTTAAAATCAATTGAATATAATTAAATAAGAAATGTTTTATATAACAGGGTCGCAACCAATAAACAAGACTTAAGAGCTTGTAGTGTTGAGAAATTAGTAATTAGTGGTTAGTGATTAGATAGTAGAATTAATAATGCTGACTGTCCAGTTGCCAGAGAACGAACGACCTTTATAAACAAAAAATCCGAAAGGATTTTCGCTATCATTTTTCACTATTCACTATTCACTTTTCACTACTGATAAAGGGGTTTTTATGGAAAATATTATGATTTTAATTGAAAAAATAAGCTCAATTCTTTGGGACGGACCTATGCTTTTATTAATATTTGGTACAGGTGTATTTTTTACGATAAAAACAAGATTTTTTCAAATATCAAAAATAAAATACATAGCTAAAGAAACTATATTTTCGTTATTTAAAAATAAAAAAAATAATAGCGACAATGAAATATCACAACTTCAAGCAATATCAACAGCACTAGCCGCCACAATAGGAACAGGAAACATTATAGGAGTAGCAACAGCCATATCATCAGGTGGTACAGGAGCTATTTTTTGGATGTGGGTATGTGCTTTTTTTAGTATGATGATAAGTTATTTTGAAAATGTCTTAGGTATTTACTATAGAAAGAAAAACAAAAGCGGACAGTGGGCAGGAGGTGCTATGTATTATTTAGAAAACGGACTTAAAGAAAGAAAAAAGGAAAAACTGGGAAAAATACTTGCAACTCTATTTAGTGTTTTTTGTGTTTTAGGTTCGTTTGGTATGGGAAATATGACACAAGTAAACTCTATAAGCGACTCTATTAAAACAGTATTTTTGAATTTAAATATGTCTGTTAATCCGCTTTCTATAGGTATAGTTATAGCGACTATAGGTGGAATAGTAATTATAGGTGGAGTTAAAAGAGTTGGAAAAGTAACTGAAAAACTAGTGCCTTTTATGGCTGGTGGCTATATATTATCTACTTTAATAATTTTGTGTTTAAGTTATAAGCAAATACCTTTTGTAATGTCTAGTATTTTTGAAAATGCTTTTAGTTTTGCGTCAGTGGGTGGGGGAATAAGCGGAACTGTTATAAAAAAAGCTGTCGATATGGGTTTTAAAAGAGGTGTTTTTTCAAGCGAAGCAGGTGTTGGTTCAAGTGTGAGTGTGCATAGTGCATCAAACACAAAAGAACCAGTAGTTCAAGGTATGTGGGGGATATTTCAAGTCTTTTTTGATACTATTGTTGTATGCTCCTTAACGGCTTTTGTAATAATTATATCTATTAATAACGTAGACATTCAACAGGTAAAGGGTGTAGCATTAGTAAATTATGCATTTTCTAATTATTTTGGAAATTTTGCAGGAGTTATTATATCGCTTTGCCTTATTTTGTTTGCGTTCTCTACAGTTCTTGGGTGGTCTTTTTATGGAGAAAAAGCAGTTGAGTACATTTTTAAAGGTAGATTTATTATATTGTATAAAGTGATTTTTATATTATTTATGGTTTTAGGTTCAGTAGTGACAATTGATATTGTATGGGGGCTTGCAGATATTTTAAACGCTTTAATGGCAATACCAAATTTAATTGGAGTACTGTTTTTATATAAAAAAGTGCTTAAAATTACAGAAAATTATAAGATTAGAAAAATAAATAAAAATCCTAGACTTGTAAATCCTATGTTATCGGCGTATAATGATATACAACATCAGCAATACAAAAAGCTATTAAAAGAAAATAATATAATATCTAAAAATAAAAAATAAAAAAATTTTAATTTTTTTGAAAGGATTTCCTTTAGTGAGTCGTATTATAGGTGAAAGGGTAAAAACCTTATTAAAAACTTTGGAGGAAATCATAATGAAAAGAACTTTAGTAGTAATAGTGGCAGGTTTAGTGTTATCAATAGGTACAGTATCAACGCTTGCTATGGGAAATGGACAAATGAAAAATGTTGACAGTGTAGTTGGTAAAGGTAATGTAAGTGGTATTTCAGCACTAGGCATGAATTTTGAAGACGAAGACCAAGACGGAGTATGCGACAATGTAGGAACAAACCAAGGTCAGGCAAACGGTCAAGGTTTAGCAAGTGGACAAAATCAAGGTGACGGTATATACTTTGAAGATGAAGACCAAGACGGA
>CAYJFG010000095.1:1929-7137 GCA_964369305.1 uncultured Eubacteriales bacterium | reverse complement strand
CTAAAACATTTTCTTTTCGCATATTTTTAGACAAAGTATGTTGAGTTGCGTTATCTCGTGTTTTTTCTAATAGCTGTACAAAATTAACATTTAACTCTTTTGCAATATATTTGGCAAGCACTTGCGATTGATTATATTGTCTTTCTTTTAACCTTTTATTTGATATAGGTACACAAGTCACAACATCAAATTCTATTGAATTGTAGTAGGCTTTTATTACTTTAGTAACTGGTATTGCTAATTGTTTACCGTAGTATTCTTTTCCATGAAATTTAAAATTTATAATAGCCCTTTTATAATGCTTTTCATACAAAAAAGGAGATACACAAAAACTGTCTTTTAAAAAGTTTATGTGCATCTTAATTTCTAAAGTATCATTACATTTTTTACAAGCGTACAAATTCCCATGCTCCATAATATTAGAACAATAGGGACACCTAGGCGGAAAAAATATATCTAAGACACTCAACGTAAATCTCCCCTATCCAATTACAAGTTCAAAGTTAAAATTATATTCTTTTATAACAGTTTGAGGAATATAAGACGTCCTTAAAAGTATTTCATCTTCATAACCTCTAAATAAATAAGTTGTTCCAGTGGGCGAAGTATGATCTATCACCACATCAATATATGCATAATCATAAATTGAAAGCGGTTTTATATAATTTTCGTCGTGTTTCACGTCGTTAAACTCGCCTAACTTTGAATTAATCATTATTGTGCCATCTTCTGCATAAAATAAAGTTTCTTGTCCAGACCACTCAAACAACTCTTGTTCATTATAAAATTCTTCTTTATCAGTTCCAATATAATCTTCTTTTGGAAATTCTTTATAAAAATTAGACATAACTGAATTGTAAATATGAGCATAAAAGTTAAATTCATCTATACCTAAAATTTCCATAAAATAGCTATTGTCAATTATTTTTTCATTTTTTAGGTCAATGCTATAAACTTGACTATATGAACCTATAGACGAATTCATATAAGGTATTACAGTTAATATATCATTATAAATATAAGCATCATAAGTAATTGGTGTTATTTGCGGAACTACCCAGTTGTCTTTTAATTCATTTTCAACTGCAAGAAATGTTTCATCAAACTCTTCTATTATAGAAGAATTTATAGTGCTACAAATATTATCATTTAATGTTTTATCGGTGCTTATGTTTGAAATTTTAGGTATCTGATACAGATGTTCAACACCGTTTTCGTCCTCGAAAATATATTTTGCATATGTTGATACATAAAACTCTACTGGAAAAATTTCTACTTCATTTTCAGAGGGTTTTGTAGTATCTTCATCATATGTTATGACGCTTATATTTTCGTTGCAACTTGATAAAATGCTAGAAAAACAAATTAATATAGCTAAAAACAAAACAAATTTTTTCATAAATAAAAACTCCTAGAATTTATATAAATGGTAAATGCTTATTATATATTTCTGCTCCAATCATTGATGGAACTGCTGTATATAAAGTTAAAATACCATCATGAGTAAAGTATAAAATTGAGTTTTGTGCATATTCAGTATTTTTGCATAGTTCTAATTGAGAATTATAAAATTCTTCGCTATCTGTGCCTATGTAATTTTCTTTTGGATATTCACTTTCAAAATAAGCAAGTTTTATTTCAATAATTTTTTCTATAAATTCCTCATCACTTAAATTTAAGTTATCTTGAAAATATTTGTTATCAAGTAATTCCTGTGTTAATAAATCAATATTATAAATATTATTGCTTATAGATCCACCAGCATAAAATTCAAATGTTGTAACAGTTAAAATTTCAGTATAAATATGAGAGGAATAGTCTATAAGCTCTTGTACAGGTTTTTCATCTGGAATACCGTTAAAAATATCTTTAAACTTATCATCTAATTCTTGATTTATAGGATCTATTATACTATTTGGTAAATTTTGCAAATTTGGATATGTGAAATAGACTTTTTCGCCGTCTTCTCTAGTAAAAGAGACTGTATCTTTTGCAAACACATAATGAGAAACATCTTTAATTGCAGAAGTAGGCTCGCTTGGAACTATTTGTGTAGGCTCAGTAGGTTCAACATCTGGTGCGTTAGTGCAAGCAGATAAAATAGATGTAACAAGTATTGCCATAGCGAAAAGTAAAACTCTTTTTTTCATTTCAAACACTCCTTAAATATAATCATCTAATAATGATATATGCAGTATAAATTATATACAACACAATCATCACAACACCGAAAGAGCGGTGTATTTTTTTGTTGAAAATAGCATATAAAAATATAATAACTGAAAATGCTATTAAAAGTCCTATATCAAAAATTGCTTGACTTTCAACTTTGAATGGTGAAATTGTAGACGAAACACCTAAAATCAACATTAAATTAAACAGGTTAGAACCAACAGCATTACCTAATGCAAGCTCATTTTCGCCTTTTTTTGAAGCAACGATTGAAGTAACAAGTTCTGGCAAAGAAGTTCCAACTGCTACAATTGTAAGCCCTACCAATGTTTGGCTCAGCCCAAAATATAAAGCTATATCTGTAGCTGAAGAAACTACAAGATTTCCACCCAATATAATGCCAGCTACTCCTAAAACAATAAAAATAATACTATTTACTGGTGACATAACCTTTATTTCCTCAGTAGGTTCGTTTGATATTTTCTTTTTTTCTTTACTAGCCGTTTTTATTAAATAAGCTAAATAAGATACAAATAAAACAAGTAATATTATACCTGCCCAACGCTCAAGCACACCACCTAAAACAAAAATTAAAACTAAAACTGATACTCCTATTGATATTGGTAAATCTCTTTTTACAATATCTTTTGCAGGAACGATAGTTTTAAATACAGCACAACACCCTACAACAACTAGCAAATTAAAAATGTTAGAACCTACTACGTTGCTTAAAGCAATTTCATTACTACCAGATAAAGCCGCTGAAAGACTAACTGCAAGTTCAGGCGCACTTGTACCCATAGCAACTACGGTAAGACCAATAATAATAGGTGATATTTTAAATAATTTTGCTACAGATGAGCTACAGTCAACAAACATATTAGCACCTTGAATTAGCAGTCCAAAACCGACAATAAGCCATAAATACATCATAAAAATTAACCTCACTTATAAACTTTACACCTAAAGAGAGCTATTACTCCTTAGGTGTATAATGATTTACTCATATTTTACCATATTTTAATAAAGAATATTTACTTTATAGAAGAACGACTATTTTAAATTGATTAAAATAGTTTTACTAATTAATATGTTAAAACAATCTTAAGCATTAGTATTATACCATTAAAAATAAGATTTCGTCAACATTTTTTTATTTTATAAAAAAATGAGGAAATACTTATGTAAATTCCTCATTTTATATTTCATGTATATTTTTAACTTATTTCTATTTTAAACAAAACAGCTACTGCTATGTTTCATATTATAAGCATTATCTCTGCCACTTAATTCATAATCATTATAGAAAAATATTTCTAATTCGTCTATTCTTCTATATAGAAGACCCCATATACATTCACCACCTGCATGGTGCCATTGAATTAGTTCAGAGATTAATGCATCTTTATCAACGTAATTTAAGTTACGAACTGAACTTTCTTCAAATCTTAAATAATTAGCCGAACAATAACCTATTTGACCATCTGGTAATTTAACTTTACACCAACCGTTACTTAAAACATCGATTATTGTAACTTTTGTATCATCTGGGATAAGAGTAATTATATCATAACTTGTGCTAGAACCTTTTCTTAAATTTAATCCTATAGAAGAGTCTACATACGCAATTGTTGAAGATGTACTACTTTGATTTTCGTAGCAATCTGTTAATATCGCTTTTACATCACTATTATATAACACACCTGAGCCTAGATTATAAACAGACAATACTAATGAGTCAAATTGTTGTTGATTGAATTTAATATTATAGTCGTCCATAAACTCATTAACTGCACTTGCATATGGTCCATCGTTCATTGTTCTTACAAGATATGCATACGCTTCTTCTCTTGAAATATCATTATAAAAATACTCGCCTGCAACTATAACTTTTCCATGCCCTAAAGTAGGTGCATATGTTACAAGTGGATCATCTATAACTGTAGGTAAATACCCCTCAAATGTAGCATTTAACTTTATCGCTTCGTCACTAGGTCTTCTTTCATCAAAAGAAACAATAGTTGAATCTTTTACATCTGATACAAAAATGCTAGTTTGTCCATTATCACAAGTTGTCCAATTACCATCTAAATAAGAGTAAGCTACAACTTCAAATTCACCAGCTACATTTACATTTCTAGTTCCTGTCCAAATATAATTTCCTTTTGAGTCTGTAGTTTTAGATGTAGCATTTACTGTATAGACTTTGCCATTTACAGTAAATTCAAACTTCACGTTCTCTTTTTCTTCGTTTGTAATTGCTGTGAATGTAATTTTATCGCCAAGAGATGCACTGTTAGGTGAAGTATAGGCAAACCTTATAGGCTCAGCCTTTGTTATTTCAACTGCACAAGTTCTTATTTTGCTACCTGATGTAATGCTAATTATAGCTACACCTTCGCTTTTACCATAAACGTAACCTTTTGAATTAACTGTAGCTACAGATGTGTCGCTTGAAGAAAAAGTTACATTTGATGTATAACTTCTTAGATAAAATGTTTGGTCTTGAGCTATTTGAGCTGTTGTATTCGATATTGAAATATTAGAAGTAATTGCACCTTTTATAGTAAAAGTGTTGTAACATTCTATTTTACCGCTTTCGTTTATTGCATTAATTCTTACAACACCAGCTGACTTAGCTGTTACTACGCCATCTTGATTTACAGTAGCAATTGAAGTATCGCTACTTTGGTATGTAATTACTGCATCATTTGGAGTTACAACAGGGTTTATATACGAATGATTTCCAACGTATAATGTTTTAGTAGTAGGAGTAAAAGAAACATCAATTGCTTGAGTTACAGGAGGTAATGTAGTTGTTGGAATATCGTCTAAGCTTTCATCTTCTATTTGTGCTATAAAGATAACTTTTATATCTGAGCCATCATTTGAATAGCAATATATTATTGTTGACCCTTTAGAAACACCTGTTATTTCACCATCTTTAGTAACCGTTGCAATTTGTGGATTTAATGATAAATAAGTATAACCTTTATTTGTAGCATCGTTTGGAGATACAGAAGTAATAATTTTCTC
>CAYJFG010000095.1:980-1919 GCA_964369305.1 uncultured Eubacteriales bacterium | reverse complement strand
CTTGCAACTCTGTTGCATACTTATTGAGCTTAATTTCTTCGACAAAAGTTGTAATATTTTCTTTAACAACTTTTATATTACAAATTGTTCTTGCACCACTTCCATCGCTTGCACTCATGATAATTACAGCTGTTCCTGGATAAATTCCAGTTACTTTGCCTTGTGAATTTACTTGTACTATACCTGAGTTGCCAGACTCATAAACAATATTTTTATTTGTTGCATTATAAGGGTAAGCAACCGCTTCTAAATATATTTCCTCTCCAACTCCTATAGTTTTAACTGAATTTTCAACAACAATTGAAGATACTTTTGTTGTTGCATTCGCCACCGGTAACAAAATTGTAATAAGTATCATAAAAATTGTTATAAATGTTACCGTTTTTATGATAATTTTAAAGTCTTTGCCAAAAATTTTGCCTGCTGAGTACTTAATTTCCATTTACCTCTTTCCTCCATTTTTGTATATAAAAAAATCCTAAATTTACCGACATTTAGATTATACAACTTTACCACAAACAACACAAGGTTATAATTGAATTTTTGTAAATTTTGTCGTTATGCACTAAAACATTTATAACATTTCAGCACATTAAACAAAGTGAAATTTATTTTTTTATTTTTTAACTATTATTACAATCTTTTAATATTTTTTTAGTTTTAAGGAGTATTTATTTCACTATTCATAAATATTAATAAAAAAAAGTTATATTTTTCATCTAAGACAAAAAATATAACTATTTTATAATGTTATTTATATATTTTTAAAAAAACGCTTTCTATATTTATACATATATAATGATATAATTCGTGTAATTGCAACATCATAAATCACGAATATACCATTACCTATTATTAAGAAAATTATAGGTAAATTTACTCCTAGAATTGTAAAACTGTCACTATCAATATTTAAAAATGAAATAGTAATTAAATATG
>CAYJFG010000095.1:0-970 GCA_964369305.1 uncultured Eubacteriales bacterium | reverse complement strand
CCATTGTAATATTAAAAATTAAAAACTTTAATATTTTCTGCGTAATTTTACTCTTTGATTTTTCTATTATAGATTTAAGTATTGGATATATACCAAAAAACATAATAAAATAAACAACGGCTTCTTTATCTGGTGCAATAAAACTTGAAAGTATAGATACGCTTATATAAGAACCCCACGCCCAAATGTTACCAACCTCTATTACAATGGCACACATTAAAACGCCTGCAATTGCTGGTAATGCATATGTTCCAATAGGTATTAAACCAGTTAAAAATAACATAACTAAACTTAAAGCAGTAATAACTGCAGAAAATGCTAATTTGAAACTATTTGATTTTTTAATCACAACCACCTACCAATAACTTTACACCGAAAATTTGATATTAACAACAAGAAATACAATCTCCACCAAAACACTCGCAACAACAATCTGCACATATTAGTCCTGAACATATATTGCAGGTGGAACATCCGCCACCATTCATATTGTTAGTGTTGTATCCTGTGTTATATCCGCCATATGCCCCATTTCTTCTGCTTTCAACAAATTTAAGTGCTTGTCTATATTCAAAGTTGTTTGGATCCATATCGCAAGCTTTTCTAAAATGGTCGTACGCTTCATTACTCCAACCTTTTTTTAGTAAAACAGTACCTTTTAGATAATGCCACTCTGCATCTCTTGATGTCATTGGCACACCATCAAGTATTTGTTCTGCATCAGCTATTCTATTGCTTCTTATAAAGTTTCTAACATCGCTATATTTTGTTGAACCAGTTGCGTTATTGTAACCTGCATATCCACCGTTATAGCCTGAATATCCACCACTATTACCATCAACTGACCCTCCATTTTTACGAGCATTTACTACTTGGTCGTAAGCTTCATTAATCTCTTTCATCTTTTCCGATGCCATATCAGATAAGTTGCTGTCTTGATAATTATCTGGATGATACTTTTTAGCAAGCT
>CAYJFG010000094.1:6841-7186 GCA_964369305.1 uncultured Eubacteriales bacterium | reverse complement strand
AAATAAGTAGAATTTAACATAAGAGAACCTACACCAAAAATCACAAATGCAGGGCCAGACCCAACACAAAAATTAAGCATTTGTTTAGCTTGATTTAAATTTATAGTCTTTTCATCAAGTAAGCTTTTTATCCCTCTAGCACCTACAGGATATCCGCCAATCATGCTTAAAAAAATTGTACTTGAGGTAATTGGTGGCAGATAAAAAACAGTCTTTGTTATTTTTTTAGTAGCAAGTGCAATATAATATGAAATACCGCTATAAATCAAAAAAGAGGAAAGCACCATAAAAGGAAATAAAGACGGTATCAATATATTGCCACAAAACAACAGCCCATCAAAAGCA
>CAYJFG010000094.1:1929-6831 GCA_964369305.1 uncultured Eubacteriales bacterium | reverse complement strand
ATGTGTAGTTATAATAATATGCAAATGTGGTGGAAAAATGGGTAAACAAAATTTAATAAATAGCATTAGCGATACAGCAAATAAGTTTAGTCTATCGCCTTACTTAGAATTTAAAAGTAATAGGGAAGTGCTAATTGAGGGCAACCGTGGAATACTTGAATACACAACGGAAGTTATAAGGATAAATACTGGTAATTTGATTTTAGTTTTTAGTGGTCGTGATTTAAATATAAAGTGCATATCAGCGTCAGGACTTATAATAAGTGGATTTATTATTTCATTAGAATTTTTGACATAAGAGAGGGTTTATATGCAATTTATAGATATTGTAAGATGGCTCAAAGGTTACATAACTGTAGAAGCAAGCGGAAAATTCCCTGAAAGATTTTTAAACTTAATGCTTAATAAAGAAGTTCCAATATGGGAGCCTATTGGTCAAAAAGGGAAGTTGAGGTTTAAAGTATATGCTCGTGAATATAAAAAGCTAAAACCTCTTGCAAGAAGAAGTCAAGTGAAAATCAAATCAAGTAAAAAAAAGGGTTTGCCGTTTTTTATAAAAAGAAATAAAAAAAGAAAAGGTCTTTTAATAGGATTAGTTTTATTTGCAGGGCTTATAATTTTATTATCTCAATTTGTATGGGAAATAGAAATTTCAAATTTAAGTAATTTTAGCTACGTTGAAGTTAAGAATATTTTAAAAGAAGAGGGCCTAGAAATAGGAGTGCTTAAAAATGATTTAAATATTGAGAAAATTGAAAGAAATGCAACGCTTAAACTTGAAGATATTGCATGGATAACTGTTAATATAATAGGAAACACCGCAAAAGTTGAAATATCAGAAAGCGAAACGCCTAAAACAGAAGAAGATAAGAAAATGCCATGCAATATAAAAGCGTCGAAAGATGGTCAAATAATTAGAATGGATATATCGCAAGGGCAAAAGGCAGTAAATATAGGTGACGGTGTTGTAGAGGGTCAATTAGTCGTAAGTGGCGTTGTACAGATTGGTGAGGAAATATTGAACCTTGTGCATAGTGAGGCTAAAGTTCTTGCAAAAACTACACATCAAAAAACAATTGAAATACCACTAAATCAAGAAGTGTCAATACCGACAGGAAAATTTTTACAAAGAAAGCAAATAGATTTTTTTGGAATAAAACTACCTACAAATTTTTTAAACATTCCAAGTGAAGATTATAAGGAAGTGGAAAGAACTAATCAACTAAATTTAAATAATCAAAACTTGCCTATTTACGAGGTGCAGGAAAATTGGTATGAATTTGAAAGTGCAGTAATAAAGTTAAATGAAGAAAATGCTAAAAAAATAGCAGATGACAAGCTTTTGCTATACGAAACATTTAACCTAAATCACTGTGAAGAGATAGAAAAAGTTATTACTACAGAAATAAAAAACGATACTTTAATAGTTACAGCAAAATATACTTGTATAGAAGATATAGCAGTAAAATCAGAAATACTTTTAGAATGAATTAGTGTGTTAAAATTCTCTTTTTTTAAGGTGATTATTACTAAAAACCGTATATATTTTTTAGGATATTTTTATGTCGTGTTTAAAGTTAATAAATATGATATCTATAAAGTTGAAATTTTATAGAAAATGTGTAAAAATGCATATATAGTTATTAATTATTTGTTAATAAATACGTCTATACGTTTTTCCTTTAAAAGGTTATAATTAAATTGACGGAATGTATTTAAAAAAAGGAAAAAGAAAGGAAATTAAAATGAGAGAAAAAAGAAAATGTGCAAAAATATTGTCGCTTGTTTTAGCAGTGGCAATACTCGTAAGCAGTGCCTTTGGCATTATGTCATCAGTAAGTGCTTACACAAGTGAAGAAGTAGAAACGTCAGTAACTAATGATATAGTTTCTACAAGTGCAAATGGAGCTTTACCAACATTCTCATGGGATAACGCAACTGTTTACTATTTAATGACAGACCGTTTTAACAATGGAGATGAAAGTAACGATAACTCCTACAACAGAGGACTAGACGAAAACGGTAACGAAGTTAATTTAAATCCGATGTCAACAGGTCAATCAGCGTTCCAAGGCGGTGACTTTGCAGGTATTATCGACAAGTTAGAGGAGGGCTACTTTACTGACTTAGGTATCAATGCAATTTGGATGTCAGCTCCTTATGAGCAAGTGCATGGTTATGTAGTTGGTTATGATAATGAAAACGACCAATTCCCACACTATGCATACCACGGATACCACGCATTAGACTATACAGAAACTGATGCAAACTGGGGAACAAAAGAAGAGTTTGGGCAACTTGTTGACCTTGCACATTCACAAGGTATTAGAATAGTGCTAGACATAGTTATAAACCACTCAGGTTATCACTCAATGTATGATATGAACGAATACGGTTTTGGTACACTAAACTCAGGTTGGGAAGATTACTATTATTCAATGAATAACTTTAGTAAGAGTGCGTACAATAGCAAAATTGGATTTTCTTCTTCATCAGATTGGGGCAACTGGTGGGGTAGCAGTTGGGTAAGGTTAGGGCTTCCAGGATATAGCACTGACGGTGGAGATGTTAATGGTAACTTAGCAGGATTACCAGACTTTAAAACTGGTGACACTAACCAAGTTAGTATTCCTACATTCTTACAAACAAAATGGACACAAGAGGGTACATACGATGATAAAATTGCATTGTACGGTGAGTCAAACACAGTAAGCGGTTATTTAATTGATTGGCTAACTCAATGGGTACGTCATTATCGTATTGACGGTTTCCGTGTTGATACAGTTAAGCACGTTGAAATGAGTGTTTTAAATAGATTATCGCAAGAAGCTACTCAGGCGTTAAAAGAGTGGAAAGCAGAAAACCATACAGAAGCTTTAGACGATTTAGAATTTTGGATGACAGGCGAACATTGGGACCATGGGGTAGATAAAAGCAATTATTTTAATAACGGCTTTGACTCAATGATTAACTTTGATTTACAAAAAGGTTTCCCGTCTACTTCTTCAGCTGAAAGTACTTTTAGCTATTACGCTAATACAATAAATAACGACCCGAATTTTAATGTATTATCTTATGCATCTTCTCACGACACATCTATAATGAGAGGTGACCAAATACATACGGGTTCAGTGCTTATGATGATGCCAGGCGGTATTGAAATTTTCTATGGTGATGAAACTAACAGACCGTCAATTGGTTTAACACTAGGAGCAGGAACAACTCCAGGACACCACTTAAGAAGTTTTATGAACTGGGAAACAGCAGACCAAACAATACTTGCACATTGGCAAAAAGTAGGACAATTCCGTAATAACCACTTATCAATAGGTGCAGGGCAACACAGCCAAATTTCAGCATACAACAGTTCAACAGGTTATACTTTCTCAAGAACTTATGACGATGGAACAAACCAAGATGAAGTAGTAGTTACATTATTTGCACCTAAAAATCAAGATATGCAAATTAATGTAAAGTCAATTTTTGCAGATGGCGAACTTGTAGTAAATGCATATGATGATACAACTGCTATAGTAGAAAATGGAAAAGTTACATTTAATACAGGCGAACAAGGTACAGTTTTAGTTGAAAGTCCAAGAAGTTCAATTTTACTTTCATTAAAAGGTGCTAAAAAATTTGAAAATTCACAAGAAATAGAAGTAAGTTTAGTTGGTGCAAAAAATGCAACAGTAACAATTGATAATGGCACACCATTTACAGTAATAGATGGCGAAACATTTACAATTGGAGAAAACACAGCATTAGGTGGTACAGTAAATGTAAGTGTAACAGCATCTAACGAAGTTGACACAGTTACAAAAGAGTATACGTATGAAAAAATCGACCCTAATGCAATTATTAAAGTTTACTATGATAATTCAGGTACAAATTGGGCAAGCGTTAATGTTCACTACTGGTCAGATGATTTCACTGTAAACACTACATGGCCAGGTCAAGTAATGGCAAAAAACGATGATGGTATATATGAACTTGAATTGCCAGAAGGTGTTCAAAATGTTATATTTAGCCAAAGTGGTGCTGCTCAAACAGATGATTTAAAATTTAATGAAAACACACCGCTTTATAATTCAAGTACAAGCCAATGGGAAGAAGTTGTAGACCCAATAGTAGTAGCAAAAGAAGACGCAACAAACGAAATTAACGAAAAATTTGCCACATATAACGTAGCAGATTATACGACTGATGAGTATACGATTTTTACAAATATAAAAGATTTAGCTTTACAAGAAATAGAAGACGCTACAACAATTGACGAAGTAGTAACTATTAAAGATAATGCTTTAATTGAATTTAACACAGCGTACGAAAATACTGTAAAATTTGCTAAAGATATTGCTATATCAGAAGTCAATAGTGCATTTAATGTTTATGTTGAAAGTGATTACTCAGTAGAAACTTACGCTCAAATTACATCTGTAAAAACAACAGCTATTAATAACATTAATAATGCAACTACAAAAGAAGAAATAAGCAGTATAAAAGATACAGCAATTTTAGATATGAAAACTATATCTGATAATGCGTTACAAAACGAAAAAGATAATGCAGTTACAAAAGTAATAAATGCTTATAATTCATATGATGAAAGTTTATTTACTCAAGATGAATATGCACAGCTAACATCTATCAAAGATACTGCTATTACAAATATTGGTGTAGCTTTAAATTACAATGCAATTATTGCAATTCAAGAAAAAGCAATTGCAGATATGGAAACGTTATCAAATAATACTGTAAATGCTAATATTCAAGGCATAAAATCAGAAATAGAAACTGAATTTGCAAAGTATAATGAAGCAGACTTTACACCAGAAGATTATGCTTTAATCACCGCTACAAAAGATAATGCAATTAAAAAACTTAATAGTGCTACAACAATGT
>CAYJFG010000094.1:0-1919 GCA_964369305.1 uncultured Eubacteriales bacterium | reverse complement strand
AATTAAACGTTATAAAAAATGGATCAATAAGTGAAATGGCAACGATAGCATTTAATGAAAACATGATTTACTTTGATCTTAACGGCGTAAACTGGAGTAGTGTAAATGTGTACAGTTGGAATGAGTTTGAAGCTGTATCGCCATGGCCTGGAAATAAAATGGACTTTGACGGTACTTATTACACATTTGAAGTTTCAAAAGATTATCAAAACATTATATTTAATGGCGGACAAGGTTCAACTCAAACTTCTGATTTAACTGTTGACGGTAATTTATTTACTATCAATCAAAATATGACAGGTAACAGGTATCTAGGCACTTGGAGCATATACGAAGATGTTAAAAATATAGCAATGGCAGAAGTTTATGATAATTTCAATAAGTATAATAAAGAAGATTATACAAGTTTGCAATATGCACAAATTGCACAAATTGCAGAAAATTCTTTAAATGAAATAGCTACAATAGAAGATAGAGAAGCTATTAGTACATTAAAAACAAATGCAATTGAAGAGATGAGAGTTGCAAGTTTAAAAGTATATTCTTCATACTTTATGATATCTAAAGATATGATAGACGATATAAATAACAGTTGGGAAAGTTACGCAACAGATTTAGTAGTAAAATTAACAGATATAAACGGCAAAGAAATATATACTACTGCAACACTTGAAGATATACCTCAAGAGGAACTTATGGCGTTTGATAAAGCGTATGAATTAACATCAAAACTTCTAAAATTCACTTATAACGAAGAAGTAGCAAGTGTAAAAATTTATATAAGCGGTTTTGAAGATGATGCTAAACTATCAACTCCACAATACTCAGTTACTGGAATTTTTGAAAAAGTATTTTATATAAATGAGTATGAGAGTTATAACTCAAGTGAAATAACAGACATACAATCTTTGATATTTGAGAAAAAATATGATGTAACAATCAACTACCCAGATGTAAGCGATGCTACAGGTCAAGCGATACAACCTAGAACAGATAGCGTTTACTTATCATCAGACGTAAGAAATTTTGCTTACGCACAAAGCAGATATTACGATTATTTATTTAGTGCAACAACTGGAGATGAAACAAACGTAACAAGTTATGTTGAATTATCTGCAAATATAGTTCAAGTTAATAAAATGCTATATTTATCGGCTAAAGATTTAGACAATACATCACCTCTATACTCACAGGCATTAGAAAATGCGATTAATGACACGTTAATCTATGCTATATCAATAGAGCCTAATTCTACAAATTATCTTATTTACGATGAAAGTTACGAAAATGGCTTTATGGGTAAAGATATTGCCGATATTACATACGGATATACAATATGGATTAAAGCTCCTAAAACTTCTCAAGGTGCAACTTTTGTTGGTTGGTATAATGTAGATAAAGAAGTATTCGTGTCATATGAAAATGAGTATAAATTTGTAATGACACAATCTGTAAACCTTGTGCCGATTTATAGCGATAATGAGATTATAACAATAAGTAACTCACCATATGCTTTAGCGGAAGAACCGATATTTGAAGTTTTTACAGATGCTACAAATACACAAAAAATCAAATATATATTCCCAATTACATACTTTACTCAAGATGATATAACTGTAGTAGAATATAATGCTAGATTTCAAGTAGTCGAAAAAGATAAACCTTATGACTTATCTGGTATTTGGTATGAAACAGGTGATTTAACAAACTATATAAACTCACAAAAAAGGATAAACTATACATTAACAGCAGACTATTATAATGAGATAGGTGGAAATAATGAATTTACAATATATTTCCAACCTTATGTATCTTATTATGAAAATGGAGAGTTAGTAGACACTTTATCAAATACAAATAATATTATAGATGGCAGTTATGAATTTTAAAAGTATTAATTTACGATAAATACAAATTTA
>CAYJFG010000093.1:0-7246 GCA_964369305.1 uncultured Eubacteriales bacterium | reverse complement strand
ATTCACTATTCACTATTCACTTTTCACTTTTCACTCTCTTTTGGTTTATATTTTTATTTTACCAATTTGATATTATTATGTCAACATAAAACTTGTATTTTTATTTAATAATCATAAAATTTGTATATATGCATATATATTAAATTACAATTATATGCATAATGGAGTGACTTGTTTTGTTACAGTACCTAGAATTAATTCCTAAAAAACATTATTTTAAAAATAAAATTTCCATAAATAATTATGAATACAACAACATTGAAATACAAAATATAATATATAAAGATATATCAAATTTCAAAACATTACAAAAAACGCTTAAAGATAGCACTAACATTTTGTATGAACAAAAACATATTATACCTGAAAATATAGATATATTCAAGCCAACAACGCTTAATATTTTTCTTTGTCAAAACGCTTTTTTAGATATTTTAAATTTAACTAAAAAAGCAAATATCGGCATATATAACCCAAGTGGAAAATGTAATATTATAGATATTTTAGGAAAATTTAGCCGTAACATAAATGTTTTTTCTAACAACATAGATTTTTATAACGCTAAAGCCGAGGAGCTTCTTGAAAATTTCGGCATATATATTTCTTTAAAAAGCAAAACTAGTATTTTAAAGTCATGCAATATCATATATGCACCGCAAAAAATAAAAGATTACATCCCAACTTCTAATAAAACATTTATTTTCACACCATTTAAACCTGCTGTTTCTTTAAATGGATTTATAGTAAGCAATTTTGAGCTTACTCTTCCAGCAAAATTTAAAAGCTTAAAACCTACAAATTTGAGCGACACATATTTTGCTAGTGCTTTACTTGAACTTGAAAATTGCGAAAATCTTAAAAAAGAAAGTCCTACAATATATAAAAGCAGTGGCAAAAGTTTTACTCCTTTAGAAATTGCACGTTTTATTAATTTATATAGTACTTTATAAATTTTTAATTTTAGCGTATAGAATTATTTATACAACAAATACTACTATCATTCTACTGAATATGTAAATTTACTTTATGGAGGAAAATATATATGAAAGCCACAGGCATTGTAAGAAGAATTGACGACTTAGGACGAGTTGTTATACCAAAAGAAATTAGACGCACATTAAGAATAAGAGAGGGCGATCCTTTAGAAATATATACAGACAATGAAGGCGAAGTTATTTTTAAAAAGTATTCACCAGTAGGTGAGCTTTCAAACTTTGCAACCTCTTACGCTGAAGTTTTAGCAAAGCACTCAGGTTTACCAACGCTTATAAGCGATAAAGACCATATAGTGTCAGCGTCTGGAGTTTCAAAAAGAGAGTATCTTGAAAGACGAGTTACTGCTATTATTGAGGAATTTATGGAAAACAGAAGAAGTTTTCAGGCAAGAGTGGGCGACATTGAGCAAGTGTATCCAGTAGAAGGTGTAGACAATCACGCTTGCATAATGGCACCAATAATTGCATCAGGCGACGTTACAGGCAGTGTAATAATGCTTGCAACTAACGATAAAAAAGTACCAACTGAGGCAGATATTAAGCTAGTTCAAACAGCTGCTGCTTTTTTAGGTAAACAAATGGAAGAATAATGTCCAATCATTCTTTAATTATATAGATATTAATTTTTTTAGACAGCATCAATAAAAAATCTTGATGTTGTCTTTTTTCTTATGTTTACTTTATAAAGAAAATGTGTTATAATATTTATGGAAAGGAAAACCAACAACGAATAAATCAAAAATGAACTTAGAAACAACGGCAACGGCATAAAGAAAAGGTGATTAAAATGTATTCTAAGCGTCCAATGTCCAATGTACAAAAGATAGAAATGTTAAAAGATATTATATCAGATAATGATGTAATTGTTATAGGAGCAGGAGCAGGGCTTTCAACTTCAGCAGGCCTTAGCTATAGCGGAGAGAGGTTTGAAAAACATTTTGGTGATTTTATAAAAAAATATAATTTAACTGATATGTACTCAGCAGGCTTTCACCACTATAAAACTGTAGAGGAATACTGGGCTTATTGGAGTAGACATATCTACCATAATAGATATGAAGATATTAAGAGTAATACTTATAAAAACCTTTATAAATTGCTTGAAAATAAAGAGTATTTTGTAATAACTACAAATGTAGATCATTTATTCCAGAAAAATGGATTTGATAAGGAGCGTCTTTTTTATACACAAGGCGATTACGGTTTATGGCAATGTGCAGTCCCTTGTCATAAAAAAACTTATGAAAACGAGAAAGAAGTCCATTTGATGATAAAAGAGCAAATCGACATGAAAATTCCTAAAAAACTAATACCTCATTGCCCTGTTTGCGGTGACTATATGACAATGAATTTACGTGTTGATAATACTTTTGTTGAAGACGACGGCTGGCATAAAGCTCACAATCGATATCAAGAATTTTTGAAAATTTATGGCGACAAAAAGATATTATTTTTAGAGTTAGGAGTAGGACAAAATACACCTTCAATAATTAAATATCCATTTTGGCAAATGGTTTACAAAAATGATAATGCATTTTTAGTATCTATAAATAAGGAAAAGGAAAATCCACCAAAAGAACTTGCGTATAAATCTCTTTATATTAATGAAGATATTAGCGTTATATTTGAAATTCTAACATAAATTTTATAAATAGTTTAATCTTAAAACAAATTACTACATATTAAACAAGCAGTAAGTATTTATTATTTGCTGTTTGTTTTTTGTTTCACACTCTTATAAAAATAAAAAACGCCTACAAAGTTTTTTCTAAGTAGTCGTTTAATTTTTTATTTTGAAATAGTAAATCCTTTATTCTCAAGTTTTTGAATTAACATTTTTTCTTCATCTGTTAATCCCATTCCATCAAAATTCGGTTTTTTTCTATTGTCATTAGACGCCATAAAAATAGATATCATTTTCAAAGCGTATTTAACACTATTTATCTCTTTTTCGCTCCACACACGAGAATGTTTGCAATCGTCAAGCCCTAAAACTAAACGAGTATACTCTTTACCTTTTGTATGAACGAGCAAGAAAGATTTTATACTTTGCCCTCTAATAAGTTCGTAAGCGTCTTCACTTTCTATAAGCTTTACATCATTGCTATATAAAACGCCGTTTTCGTCTAGAACGTCGAAAAAATCGCCCAAAACTTCTTTTGATATATTTTGCAAATTATTAATCTCTTTAGATACATTTTTGTTGCACCATTCGTAAGTAACACTGTAGTTTTTACCCTCGTCGAACGTTTCAAAAATATAACATCTATCTGAGTTTATACGTTTACCTATCAACTTCAACACCGTATTTAGCGACACATCTACGTCCTTTGACTCATACATTAAGTCAAATATTGTAGAAACTAAGTCTGCATCAAAATAAGAGTTTGCTATCCTATTTGCATTATCAACAATAGTTAAATTTTTCATCGTGCCGTCTACTAAATCATCAGTATAGAAAGTAAAGCAGTCTTTTCCTTGTAATTTTGAGTGATACAACGCTTTATCGGCAGACTTATAAAGGTCTTCATAAGTAGCACCATCTTTAGGGAATAAAGAAATACCAATACTTCCTGATATTTTATAGTCGCCACTTTCTCCTGAATAAGTGTTTTTAAACGCATTTGAGATAGTTTTAGCCTTTTTCTCAAGTATTTCTAAATCAACTACATTTTTAATAAATACAATAAATTCATCTCCACCAATTCGCCCTATAATATCGCACGACCTAAAGTTTGAATGTAGATTATCTGAAATTTCTTTTAAAACTTGATCTCAAAAGTGATGACCTAAATTATCATTAACCGCTTTAAAATTATCTATATCTACTATAAAAAATGCGTGTATATTGCCATTTGACTTCGCAATGTCTGCCTTTATAGTATTTTCTGTTGTAACCTTATTTAAGCAGTTAGTTAAAAGGTCTGTTCTTGAAAGCACCTCTAAAGTTTTTTGGTTGTGTATATCGTATGTTTTACCAATAGTGAATAAAGGTTTACCCTCATTATTATATATAGTTTTGAATACTAGCCTAAAATATTTTATAGACTTATCTGGTAGTATAAATCTTATATCATGCGGTTGAGTAAACCCTGTTTTAATATCTTGCGAAAATTCTAAAAACGCCGCTATATCGTCTTGATATACTACTCCTTTTTCAATAATAGACTGTGGAAAAAGTTGTTTTTCTTTTGATAAATTTAAAATAGACATTCCTTTTCCAAAAAATTGAATCATTGATGTTCTTATATTATAAGACCAGAACCACTCGTCCGAAAGTTCTGCAACTGTATTAAATAAAACTCTATCAGATATTGAGTTGAAGAAATAACCATTGGAGATATCGTCATTTTCATATCCTGCAAGTTGCGAGCGTAAATCTCTTACAAAAGCTGCAATAAAAATATTTCCGTTTTCGTCTACTATATCAAGCTTATATAGTGTAACTTCGGCTGGTATTTCGGTGCCGTCTAATTTACAGTGCATCCAGTTAAAACGTGCCGAACCTTCTTTTACAGTTTTTCTTAATTGCACCTGTGCTTCGTCTACTGAAAGTTTTCCTGTTGGTTGGAATTTTGGCGCTAAATATGCGTGATTTTTTAAGTATTCCTCTTTAGTGTCAAACTCAAAAAGAGTAGTAGCGTATTGATTACAAAAAATACATTCGTATTTATAATTCCATAAATCTATACAAAGTGGAGAACGGTCAATAACTGCAAGCAGTTGTTCCTTTGTTAAATCTTTATTTTTTAGTGCTTTTAAGGTATTGTCTATTTTGATAATATTGTCAAGTGCCATGGGTATTTGCTCCTTTTTTTTACAAACATACTCTTGCTATCTTCTTATATTTATTATACCTTAAAATAAATTTTTTCACAAGCTAAAAACACTTTTTTTTAATAAATCCTTAATGTTTTATAGAGTTTACCATTTCTAAAGCATAATCATGTACATACTTTTCGCTATCTTCTCCATGTTGTGCAATAATTTTTACAATAGCAGAACCAACAATTACACCATCTGCTTTTTGCGACATATTTTTTGCTTGCTCACTTGTAGAAATACCAAACCCAATTGCAATAGGCGTGTTTGAAACTTCACGCACAAGGCTTACCATGCTGTCAATATCGGTGCTTATGTTTTGTCTAACTCCTGTTACACCTAAAGATGAAACTAAATAAATAAAGCCTTTTGCTTCTTTTGCAATCATTTTAATTCTGTCGTGTGAAGTTGGAGCAATTAGTGATATAAAATCTAATCCGTATTTTTCAAAAATAACGCTAAATTCTTTTTTTTGTTCAAATGGGATATCTGGTAAAATAATACCGCTCATACCTATTTCACTACATTTTTTCGCAAATCTTTCTATACCGTACGAGAAAACTATGTTTGCGTATGTCATAAATACTAAAGGCACTTTTACATCTATAGTACTTACCATTTCAAATATATTATCTGTAGTTATTTGATTTTTTAATGCTCGTAAGTTTGCTCCTTGTATAACTTCACCCTCAGCCGTTGGGTCTGAAAATGGGATACCAAGTTCAATTAAGCTTGCACCTGCTTTTTCAAGTGCGTATATTAATTTTTTAGTCGTTTGCAAATCAGGGTCGCCACAAGTTACAAACGGAATAAATGCTTTACCATTTTTAAATGCATCTTCTACCTTTTTCATTCTTCTATAATCTCCCCTCTATACCTTGCAACCGATAGACAATCTTTGTCCCCTCTTCCTGATAAATTTATTACCATAATTTTATCTTTGCCCATTGTAGGTGCTAATTTTATAGCGTGTGCTACTGCGTGTGAACTTTCTATAGCTGGTATAATACCCTCCATTTTTGAAAGATATTCAAAAGCACTTACCGCTTCATCATCTGTAATTGAAACGTATTTTGCACGTTTAATATCATGTAAATATGAATGTTCTGGTCCAATCCCTGGATAGTCAAGACCTGCTGAAATTGAGTACACTGGTGCAATTTGTCCGTACTCGTCTTGACAAAAATAACTTTTCATACCGTGAAAAATTCCTAGTTTTCCAACGGCTATTGTCGCTGCTGTTTCGTATGTGTCTACACCTCTGCCCGCAGCCTCGCAACCTATTAACTCAACGTCTTTATCTTCAATAAAATTATAAAACGCTCCAATCGCATTAGACCCACCACCAACGCACGCAAGAACTACGTCTGGTAATTTATTTTCTTTTTCTAAGCATTGTTCTTTAATCTCTTTTGAAATAACGGCTTGAAAGTCACGCACGATAACAGGGAAAGGGTGCGGACCCATAACAGAACCTAGCACGTAATGTGTGTCGTGAATACGTGACGTCCACTCTCTCATAGTTTCTGACACTGCATCTTTAAGAGTTGCAGTTCCTGAAGTTACTGCATTTACTTTTGCCCCTAAAAGCTCCATTCTATATACATTTAAAGCTTGACGCTCTGTATCTTCTTTGCCCATAAAAATCTCACATTCAAGCCCAAAAAGTGCGGCCGCTGTTGCAGTTGCTACTCCGTGTTGCCCTGCTCCTGTTTCTGCAATTACTCTTTTTTTGCCCATTTTATAAGCTAAAAGCACTTGTCCTAAAACGTTATTTATTTTGTGTGAACCTGTATGGTTTAGGTCTTCACGCTTTAAATATATTTTCGCTCCGCCTAGGTCTTTTGTCATTTTTTCTGTAAAGTATAAGTTTGATGGCCTGTTTGCATAATCATTTAAAAGTGCTTTGAGTTCTTTGTTGAAACTCTCATCATTTTTGTAAAATTCATATGCTTGCTCAAGTTCTATTACAGCGTTCATCAATGTTTCTGGTATATATTGACCGCCATGTGTACCGAAAAAACCTTTCATTTTAAATCTCCCTTTTTTAAATTCATAATTCGTAATTCATAATTCGTAATGCGTAATTCGTAATGCGTAATTCGTAATTAAAAGACAAAAACAGATAGCAGATGTCAGTTAGCAGTATCCAGTCAGCAGAAAAAATGCCCTTTATAAATTTAAAAATCCGTAAGGACTTAATTAATTCGTAATTCATAATGCGTAATTCGTAATTAAAAGACATAAAAGATACCAGATGCCCTTTTATAAATAAAAAATCCGTAAGGATTTTCACTATTCACTATTAACTATTCACTCTTCACTATTCACTATTCACTATTCACTATTCACTGTTCACTATTCACTGTTCACTGTTCACTATTCACTATTCACTATTCACTATTCACTATTCACTATTCACTATTCAC
>CAYJFG010000092.1:0-7384 GCA_964369305.1 uncultured Eubacteriales bacterium | reverse complement strand
ATTATAACCCATAATTGGCATAATTCCTTGATTTATTCCAAGCACTGGCATAATTATAAATGATTGTAATTTATAGTATATCCCTAAAACGCCAACGGCAGTTTCTGAAAATGTAATTAAAATTGCATTCATCCCAAGCATCATAATAGTACCTATTGACTGCATTATAATTGCTGGAAATCCAACTGCATATATATTTTTTACAGTAACTAAGTTAAATTTAAACTTTTTAAATGAAAATTTTACCGATAACTTTGCTTTAAGTACAATCACAATACCAACTATTAATGATAAAATTTGACCAGAGACAGTAGCAACACCTGCACCTGCAACACCCATTTCTGGGAAAAATCCTATACCAAAAATTAAAAGTGGGTCTAGTATTATATTTGTAACACCGCCTACAATCATCATTACCATAGGTAGTATCATGTTGCCAGTTGCTTGTATTGTTTTTTCAATATTAACTTCAATACAAATTCCAAAAGCGAAAATTAAGTTAATACTTAAATACTGCACACCCATTTCATGCACAATTGGATTGTTTGTATACATTGAGAAAAATGGTTCTACTATAGTAAATCCTAAAATCATAAAAACTGCACTACTTATTAAACCTAGTATTATACCATGAGTAGCTGCGTTATTTGCTTCGGCTAATGATTTTTCGCCAAGCTTACGTGATACATATGAGTTTATACCAGCACCTGTTCCAACTGCAACTGATATTATAAGCATTTGTATTGGGAATGCAAGTGAAAGTGCGTTAATAGCGTCGTTTGAAATTCTTGATACAAATATTGTATCTACTACATTGTATAATGCGTAAACTATCATTGAAAGCATAGCTGGCAACGACATTTGCATTATCAACTTAAACATAGGAGTTTCACCCATTTTTGTCATATTCTTATTTTGCATTTTAAAACTCCTTTTTATAGCATAAAAAACAAGTCTACATAATTTTAAAACTACAAAATTTGTAGACTTGAAATTTTTAATCTTTTAATGTTTTAATAAAACTTGTGAAATACTCAGGTAAATCACTTGAAAACTCTAAGTATTCATTTGTAACTGGATGAATAAAACCAATACTTTTTGCGTGTAAACATTGTCCGTTTAATTTTTTTATAACACTTTTCACACCGTAAACATCATCACCTGCAACAGGGTTTCCAATATAAGACATATGAACCCTAATTTGGTGAGTACGCCCAGTTTCTAGCTTTAATTTTACGTGAGTAAATCCCTTATATCTACTTAAAACCTCATAATGTGTTATAGCTTCTTTTGAATTTTTGTTAGTTACACACATCTTTTTTCTGTCTTTTTCGTTTCTACCGATTGGTGCGTTTACAGTGCCTGTATCACTTTTTAAATTGTTATACACTACTGCCTCATATTCTCTTTTAAAAGAATGTTCTTTAATTTGCAAGGCAAGTCCATTATGTGCTATATCGCTTTTTGCAACTATTAAAAGACCACTTGTGTTTTTATCAATTCTATGAACAATACCAGGTCTTAAAACTCCGTTAATTCCTGAAAGAGAATTTTTACAGTGGTATAAAAGTGCATTAACAAGCGTATTTTCATAATTTCCAATAGCTGGATGAACTACCATACCTTTAGCTTTATTTACGACTAACAAATGTTCATCTTCATATACTATGTCAAGCGGTATATTTTGTGATTCAACTAAAAGTTTTACAGGTTTAGGTATATTTACTAAAATTTCATCATTTGCCTTTAATTTATAATTTTTTGATATAGGGCTACCATTAATAAGCACATTGTTATTTTCAATTAATTTTACAATAAAAGCTCTAGTTTGATTTTCCATATTTTGGGCTAAAAACTTATCTACTCTTACGTTTTGATTTTCTTTTTCTATAAAAAATGTTAAATTATTCATTGTCTTTAGCCACTTCTTCAATTGGTTTTTTAGTTGTTAATAAATCTGATTTAAATATAGCGTAAAAAGCAAATAAAGCAACACCTATAACAACGGCTGCATCTGCAAAATTAAACACTGGTGGAAAAAATGAAACTGATATATAATCTACAACATAACCTAAATAAATTCTGTCTATTAAATTTCCAATTCCACCGCCTATAATTAATCCTGCTGATATAAAAAACAACTTATTTTTAGTAGCGTGTTTAAATAACATAATCGTTAAAACAATAACTATTATTATAGTTAAGATAATAAATATATAACGCATATCCGAAAGCATACCAAAAGCGGCACCTCTGTTTTCAACATATACAAATTTGAGCAAATTTTCAATTACTACAAATTGTCCATCTACTTTTATGGTATTAACTACTACTAATTTAATTACTTGATCTATTATTACAATCAATGCGGCTATAGATAAAGATGCTATTGCCAATATTATCACTCCAAATTTTATTATTACTGTATAAATGGTGCTGACGCATAAAAAATTTTTCGTCAAAACAAACAAACTATTATAGGCACAGGCTTCTATGCCTGTTTTTTGGGAGGGCATGGAAGCAATATCACGAACTTAAGGATTATATGCAATAATGGTGTAGGGCTTGTGGCTTTGCTCTTGCCGTGAATAACACATAAAATATTAATGTTTTGTGTGGTTCTAAGTTTGTATTTTGCAAATATACCCACGGGCGGATATGGAAATCCGCCCCTACAAATAGATTGTGCCTCGTTTAAATTTTCACGTTTATTATTAATTATGAAATTAAAATTAAAAAACAACAAATATCTACTCTAAAACCCTAAGTTCGTGACATTGGGCATGGAAACCCTCCCAAACTTTTTGTTTATCTTTACTATAATGCGACAGTCCCAAAGTTTTTAAAATTATCTTCTACGTCTTTTTTTCTTAAACATAGAGTTTTTAGGTTCTTCTTTTTTGGTTTCGTCTGAAAAATCTTGCATAATTAAGTCGTCTGCAATTTTAATGGTTGGGTCTTCTTCAATTTCCTCTACTATCTCTTCTTCCGCTTTCATTGCATCATCTACAATATTTGCTGATATTTCTTCTATATTTTCCAGTTCATCTTTTAACAAAGTTTCAGCTGTTTGCTCATTTTTTTCATCGTCTTTAACTTCACTAAAAGTAACGTCTTTTCTTTCTTCTCCTAAAGAAACTTGGCTTACGTCTACATAGTCTGATTCTGCTTGAAATTCTTCGTTTGTTTCTTCTTGTGGTGTATATTCTTCATTAAACTTGTTTTTCAATTTTAAAATATCATCTTCTGTTGGTAATTGCTCTAGCATACTCATATGGCTACTGTATATTTGTAGCATTTTTTCCCTAAGTCCTGATGCGTCATCAATAAGTTTTAAGCAATAAGTTTGTTGATTAACTATTCTTTTTTCAGCGTCAACTACAACATTCGCAGCTTTATTATGTGCATCTTCCATTATTTGGTCTGCTTGTGCTTTTGCCTCGTCTATAATTTTTTGGGCATTTTCGTTAGCGTCTTTTATAGCCTCGTCCATTATTTTTTGTGCATTTATTAAAGCACCACGAACATTTTCCTCATCAGTTCTGTACATTTCAATTCTTTTAGCTAGAATTTCAAGTTTTTTAATTAAATCTGTTTTTTCTTCTTGTTTCTTTTCCACTAATTCCACAACACTATTAATGAACACTTCTACATCTTCTGTTTTATATCCACCAATATTGGCTTTTCTAAACGTAATATTTTTTATTTCATCAATTGTAATCATAATATAATTCTCCTAACAATAAAATTTAATTAATACTTTAATCCTACCTTTTTTTGTAAATCCTGTAACTTCACTTACAATAAATTTACCTTTCCCTTTAATTGATATCACATCATTATCACGAACATTGTAAGATATATTTTCTTTTATGCTATGATTAACGCTTACTAAAGAACTATTTATTAACTTAGCACTTTTTTCTCGGCTTTCATTTACAGCATTACTTACAATATTATCAAGCCTTAACGAAGATACAGTTATAATTTTATCTTCTAACTTATAAGCACATGGCAAATTTTCTAAATTAGAATTTTTTATAATTACACCTACATTACCAATTTTTTCAACTTGTGTTTTTATGTAATTTTCAATTTCACTTTTAATAAATAATACGGTTCTACCTGGACTTACTAAAATATCGCCTACAAATTCTCTTTTAACACCTTTAGCCATTATTGAGCCTAAAAAATCTCTATGAGATAAATTGTACTCGTTTTTATAAATAAATTCTAGAGCTACTAAAGATGCTAATTTGTCATGCTTTAAGTCATCTCTAGAGTATACCGCTAAAATTTTTCTTTGAGCTTCTTCAAAACCACCTAAAAAGTCAAAGTCTACAGCAGTTTTTTTTAGATAATTATTTATAAACGCTTGTTCTTCTAATGTATAAAAATTTGTAAATATGCTGTTATTTCTTTTTTTACTTAAAAATATTGCATCATCTATTTTAGCTTTTAACAAATCATACTTATACTTCTCTTGATTATTTCCCACTACTTAAAAAAATTCTCCGCTGTTTTCTAATTGCTCTATTATTTCAGCACCTGAAAGATGAACATTACTAGGCATTACAATGTAAGTACTAGTTGCAATTCTTTTTACACTGCCTTTATTTGAATATGCACAACCACTTAAAAAGTCAAGTATACGTCTTGCTTCTTGGTCTTTTGCATTTTCTAAGTTTAAAAGTATTGTATTCATTTTAATAAGTTCGTCTGCTATTTCGCATATATCGTCACCAAATGAGTCTGGTCTAAATAATCTAACTTGTAATTTTGCAGTAGCATTTATATTTACAACCCTATTTGCATTATTGGTTGTACTACTTGTTTGTGTTCTTTCTTTTCTTTGTGGCTGTTGATATGTATTGTTCACAGGTAACTCCTCTTCTTCGTACTCGTCCTCATAATCGCCGAAATCTTCATCTAAATTATAATTATTGTTGTAATCAAAGTTATAGTCGGTATCATAACTTGATTTTTTTTCTTCTTCGTATTCGTCGTAATCATCTTCTTCTGGAACATTCCATAAGTTTTTAATTCTATCCGTTATTTTCATTTTAAATCCCCCAATTTAATTATATATTCTATCGCCAAATAATAGCGAACCTACTCTTACAATGTTTGCACCAGTTTGTATTGCTTCTTTGTAATCTGCAGACATTCCCATTGATAAATAGTCCATATATATATTATCTATGTTTTTAGCCTTAATGTCAATAAACAGATTGTTCATTTTTGAAAAAAATTTGCAAGTTTGCGTTATATTGTCGGTAAAAGGTGGTATAGCCATCAAACCTTTTACCTTAATATTTTCTAAATTAGCTGTTTGGCACAATAATTCTTCTAATTGCTCAGGTAATATACCTGATTTGTTATTCTCATTTCCAATATTTACTTCTACTAAAACATCGCTAATTATACCTAATTTTTTTGACTGATTAGAAATTTCTGTTGCAAGTTTTAGGCTATCGCATGATTGAATGAGGTCAACTTTGCCAACTATTTGCTTTACTTTATTACTTTGAAGATGTCCTATAAAGTGAGCGTTTGCATTTTCTAGGTCGTAATCTTCATATTTTGATAAAAACTCTTGCACTTTATTTTCTCCAATATATTTAAGCCCTAAAGAAATTGCAAAATTTATATATTTAACATCAACTGTTTTTGTAGCTGCAAGAAAAATTACATCTTTTCTTTCTTTATTGGCTTTTAAACAAGTTTCGTTTATATCATTTTCTATCTTTTTGTAGTTGTATTCAATATCTACAAGTTTTTTTCCGTGTTTAAATTGATTTTCCGTCATGTAAGTCGTTCCCCTCTACTGCTACAATATCATATCTTACTAGAATATCCTTAGAATAAAAATATTCATCGTCATAATTTGTTCTGCAAATATATATATAATCAGTAATATAAATAATGTCAACTTCTTTAAACTGTAGCGTATTTCCAACTATTACATAAACACCTTTTGCTAATTGTTCTTTGTAATGTTCCTCTCCGCTATTGTCGTAATATACTTGTGTAACCATATCTTCATGCAGTGCTTCTTTACTTATAACTAAACCTGTGTATTCTTTTATATCTATTTTTATAGTTTCGTTTCTAAGTGATGCAATATCTTCATTCATAGAGTTACATTCAAAAATAATTATAGCGTCTGAGTCTTTTTCCTCTTGATACATAGAAACAATTTTTGCAGGTATCTCTTGAGTAGTTACGTAAGGTACATAAAGCCCTAAAATTTGTTCGCTATTATTTTTTATATCTAGTACATCTTCATTTGATATTTTACATTCAATATACCATTTATATTCACTTACCACTTTCCCAATTGCATTACTTGAAATTGATTTAGGTTTTTGCTCTAATGCATTTTCAAGGTCTTGTAAAGTCATATCTTCTATTTCATCATAATAGTTAAGTGTTTCGTATCCGTCAACTTCGTATACAAAGTAGCCAGACTCTGGAGAAACAATTTGAGCTATTGCGTCATTGCTATTTTGCTCGAGTGTTTCTTTTTCTTCTTTTAATTCTTCAATAATATAGTTGTAACTTACAACATCACCAACAATAATTTGTTTTTCATTTAGATAGTACAAAACATTGTTTTCATTGTCGCTAGTTGTTGACAAATCACCGCTTAAAACCATTTTGTTAATACCAAGTATTGACTCCGTTATTTTTTCGCTTACTGAAGATATACTTACACTTTTAGTAGTAGCCGCTATATTTATTTTTTCAAAATTGTCTATTTGCTCGTCTATTTCATCTATCCTATCTCGAGTATTTGCATCTTCATAAGAATTATAAATATTTGCTACAACAGAACCTTTAGAAACTTTATCTCCGTTTAAAACTTCATACGATATGTACCCATCAGTATTATTTTCAATTACTGTTTCGTTTCTTGAAAAATACCCTTGTGTATATACCGACTGTGTTACAGTTTGAACATTTGTAACTTCTGTTTTTAAAATATTCGCATTAATACTGCTTACCATTACACTGCCTATTATTAACAAAACAACTAATGTTGATACTATTAATGCTTTTTTAAACGTTTTACTCATTTTACTTACTCACATCCATTAATTAAAAATTCTTTTATTATGTTTTTAGCTTTTTCAACTAAAATTTCAGATGACATACTGCTATCAACTTCTATCCACTTTACATCGCCATTTTTGTTAAACCATGTCATTTGTCTTTTTGCATATCTTCTTGTTTCTCTTTTTAAGTTTTCGCTTGCTTCTTCAAGCGTCATATCATTTTCAAAATAGGGCTTTAGTTCTTTATATCCTATAGCCATTTTTGCTGTAGCTGAATGGTTTTTATTTAAAAATTCTTTTGTTTCCTCTAATAATCCACTACTTAT
>CAYJFG010000091.1:1662-7534 GCA_964369305.1 uncultured Eubacteriales bacterium | reverse complement strand
AAAATGTTTACAAAATCGTAATTAAAAAAATACAAAATTGTAATGAAATGCAAAGGGATTTGAAATATACTATAAGTGCAATATAAATTAAAAGAGGTGTTATATATGTTTTATAAGATAAAATATTTAATAAGGTGTATAAAAAGATTGAATTACAGAAAACTTTTTGATACAGTTAAAAATGTAAATAAAATAAGTGGTAAAAATGTTGTTTTTTTATTTTTTGATATTGTATACTGCGGTATAGTATATGGTTGCGGTTACATGGATTATTCACTTTACAAATTCTATGAACTTAAATCATTCCAAAGAAAAACATATGTAACTAGGGGTATAAATAATTCTATTGTAAAAAAAATGAATAACTCAAAATATTATTATATATTCAATAATAAAGTATCATTTTTAAATATTTATAAAGATTATATTAAAAGAGATTGGCTACCAACTTATAATTTAAAGTTTATGGATTTTGAAAGATTTATCAGCGGTAAAGAAGATTTAATTATAAAACCTATAGATGGTAGCTGTGGTGTAGGTGTTGAAAAAATAAGTGTTGCAGATTTTAAGAGTGTTCAAGATATGCATAATTATATAATTAGTAAGTCGAACTATCTAATTGAAGAAGTTATTGCTCAGCATGATAACATAAATAAATTAAATCCATATGCAGTAAATACACTTAGAGTTACAACAATAAATAAACATATTGTTTATGCATTTATTCGTATTGGTAATTCAACAAAACCAGTTGATAATATAAACAACGGAGGTATGGCGGCTCCTATAAATTTAATAAGCGGTATTATTGACGGTGTGGGTTATGATAAAGATATGGTTACACATGAAATACACCCAAAAACAAAATGTAAAATTAAAGGAACGCAAATACCTTATTGGAATGAAACTTTAAAACTTGTAGAGGAAGTGTCAAAAATTATACCAGAGGTTGGGTATGTTGGTTGGGATATTGCAATAACACCAAACGGACCTGTTTTAGTAGAGGGGAATTGTCACCCAGGGCATGATATATTGCAACTGCCTGCTCATACGCCTAGTAAAATAGGAATGTTACCTGTATTTAATAAGTATATACCAATTTCTTAATATAAATTATTTTTAAAATTAGTGTGTCGAAAAAATCGGCACGCTTTTTTATGCTAAAAAATAGAATTAATAAATAATTAACATTTAAATAATTGACAAATTTATGTAGATGTTATATAATCAAAACAAGAATATTTGATATGAGAATAATTCTTAAATTCATTTTAGAGGAGTTTGTATTATGGAAAAATCAAACAAAAACACGTTACTTAAAATTTTAGTTCCAGTTATAATGGTTGTGGTTATTGCGGTTATTTGGTTTATGCAAAGTGGAAATTCGCAAGATAATACTGCTGTTAATTCAGGAGATTTTGCATTAGAAGTTACAAGCATAAATTTAGATGAATTAAAAGAACATAAATTACCTATGATAATTGATTTTGGTGCAGATGAGTGCGAACCTTGTAAGGCGATGGCTCCAGTTTTAGTAGATGTTAATAAGGATATGGAGGGTAAAGCGTTAATAAAATTTGTTGACGTTTGGAAAAATCCAGAAGCTTCAACAGATTTTCCAGTCCAATTAATACCTACACAAATTTTTGTAAATGCTGACGGCTCTCCTTATGTTCCAGATGAAAGTTTAGAAATTGATTTTATTACATATGTAGATAGAGAAACAGAGGAACACGTATTTACAGCACATCAAGGAGCTTTAACTGAAGAACAAATGAATTTAATACTTGCCGATATGGGGGTTTAAAGATGGACGAATTACTGCAAAATATCTCAAATTTAATTGAACAAAGTACATGGCTTGCACCAATATTAGCACTTGTAGCAGGTATTTTAACATCTTTTACACCATGCTCACTTTCTACAGTTCCTTTAGTTGTAGGATATGTTGGAGGAACAAACCAAAGAACAACTAAAAAAGCGTTTTTGCTTTCTCTTACTTTTGCGTTAGGGTCAGCTATTACATTTACTATTTTAGGAATAATTGCAACAACTGCCAATACATTAATAGGCTCGTCGTCTACGTGGTGGTATTTAATTTTAGGTGTACTTATGATGTTAATGGCGTTGCAAACATTAGGTATTTTTGAGATTATTCCGTCAAGCTTTTTAATATCAAAAAACCGCAAAAAAGGTTACATAGGTGCTTTAATTGCAGGAATTTTAGGTGGTATATTTTCGTCGCCTTGTTCAACTCCAGTATTAATTGCCTTGCTTGCTGTTGTAGCTAGTAGCGACAATATGGTGTGGGGGATAGTGTTATTACTTCTTTACTCAATAGGTCATGGCATTTTAGCAGTTATATGTGGAACATCTATAGGTTTTGTTCAAAAGCTTTCGCAAAGTGAGAAATACGGAAAATTAAGTAAAATTTTAAAAATAATAATGGGTGTCTTAATTGCTTTAATAGGCTTTTATATGTTCTACCTTGCTTTTTAAAAATGATATGAAAATACAAGATTGTACTTGAGTTTAAAAAAACTTAAAAAATTTTGAAAAAAATTGAAAAAAGGTATTGACAAACAAAAAAACTTGTGCTAAAATACTGAACATAACAACAAAGGCGTTGTGAACTTGAAGAAAAGTTCATTACGTCTTTTTTTGTTTTTTATTATAATATCTATTTAGAGAGGGTTATGAAAATGAATAATATTCCAGAATTATTCGGTAGTATGGTTTTTAATGATGAAGTGATGAGAGATAGATTACCAAAAGATATTTACAAATCACTTAAAAAAACTATCGAGCTAGGCAAACAATTAGATTTAGACGTTGCAAATATTGTTGCTACTGCTATGAAAGATTGGGCAGTTGAAAAAGGTGTAACGCACTTTACACACTGGTTCCAACCTATGACAGGTGTTACAGCTGAAAAACACGACAGCTTTATATCACCAATAGCACCAGGAAAAATAATCATGGAGTTTTCTGGTAAAGAACTTGTAAAAGGTGAGCCAGATGCATCGTCATTCCCAAACGGTGGAATAAGAAGCACATTTGAGGCTAGAGGATATACAGTATGGGATACAACATCATACGCATTTATTAAAGATGAAGTTTTATGCATACCAACAGCGTTTTGCTCATATTCAGGCGAAGCGTTAGACAAAAAAACTCCATTACTTCGTTCAATGGAGGCTATCAATAAACAAGCATTAAGAGTATTACGTTTATTTGGAAATACAACAGCAAAAAGAGTAAACGCAACTGTAGGACCTGAGCAAGAATACTTCTTAATTGATAAAAGTGTATACTTACAAAGACCTGACTTAATGTACTGCGGAAGAACTCTTTTAGGTGCTAAACCTCCAAAAGGTCAAGAACTAGACGACCACTACTTTGGAACAATCAAACAAAGAGTTTCAGCTTACATGAGAGATTTAGATGCAGAACTTTGGAAACTTGGAATCATGGCTAAAACAAAACATAACGAAGTTGCTCCAGCACAGCATGAGCTTGCTCCAATATTTACAACAACAAACATAGCTACAGACCACAACCAGCTAACAATGGAACTTATGAAAACTGTAGCAGATAAACATGGTTTAACTTGCTTATTACATGAAAAACCATTTGCAGGTGTAAACGGTAGTGGTAAACATAATAACTGGTCAATTTCAACAGATACAGGAACAAACCTATTAGAACCAGGCGAAACACCTTACGATAATGCACAGTTTGTACTATTCTTAGTAGCAGTAATTAAAGCGGTTGATGAATATCAAGACTTATTACGTCTATCAGTTGCAAATGCAGGTAACGACCACAGATTAGGTGCAAACGAAGCTCCACCAGCAATTGTTTCAGTATTCTTAGGCGAAGAACTAGAACAAATCCTTGAATCTCTTGAGAAAAAAGAAGAGTACAAAGGTGTAGATAGAGCAGATATGGAACTAGGTGCAATGGTTTTACCTAAATTCCCAAAAGATACTACAGATAGAAACAGAACATCACCATTTGCTTTCACAGGTAATAAATTTGAGTTCCGTATGGTTGGTTCAACATTCTCAATTTCAGGACCAAACATTATATTAAATACAATAGTTGCTGAAGCTTTAGATCAGTTTGCAAGTGTATTAGAAAATGCAGAAGATTTCAACGCTACACTAACAAAACTTGTTAGAAAAACTATTAGAGAACATAAAAGAATTATATTTAATGGCAATAATTATGCTGATGAGTGGGTTGTTGAAGCTGAAAAAAGAGGTTTATTAAACCTAAAAACAACAGTAGATGCATTACCAGAATTTATAAAACCAAAAAATATTGAGTTATTTGAAAAACATAGTGTATTTACAGCAAATGAGATGCACGCACGTTACGAAATATTGATGGAAGGTTACGAAAAAACTATAAATATTGAAGCATTAACATTTATAGAACTAGTTAAAAAAGAAGTATTACCATCAAGCTTAACATATCAAAAAGAATTATTAGACGTAGTTTCATATAAAAAACAAGTTTCAATTGATAGTTCTTTAGAAGAAACATTAGTACAAAGATGTACAGAACTTTCAAAAGATATTTATGCAAAACTTGATGTATTAGAAAATGAGTTAATAAAAGCAAAAACAATCGAAGATACTTTAGAGTTAGGTAAATTCTTTAGAAATTCAGTATTTGCTACAATGACAGAAGCAAGAGTTGTAGTAGACGAATTAGAAACAATAGTACCTAAAAAATATTGGAACTTACCAACATACGGTGAAATTCTATATAGCGTAAACTAATTATTGGCACAAAGGGGTGCATTTACTCATAGAGTAAGTGTACCCTTTTTATATTTTAAATTTCAAAAATGAGGAGGAATTTAGTATGTTTTCAGGAGTTGATACACTTTGGACACTGCTAGCAGCTGCAATGGTATTTTTAATGCAAGCTGGTTTTGCAATGGTGGAAACAGGTTTTACAAGAGCAAAGAACGCAGGTAACATTATAATGAAAAACCTTATGGACTTTTCTCTAGGTTCATTAGTCTTTTGGATAATAGGTTTTGGATTAATGTTTGCAGGTGACGGAATGTTTATAGGAGGTCTTGACTTCTTTATACAAGGCGATTACAGCATTGAGGGTTCAGTACCAAGTGCAGCATTTGTAATTTTCCAAACAGTGTTCTGTGCAACAGCAGCAACAATAGTTTCAGGTGCAATGGCAGAAAGAACAAAATTCTCATCTTATTGCATATACAGTGTAGTTTTAAGTGCAATAGTTTACCCAATTTCAGGTCACTGGATATGGGGTGGCGGTTGGTTATCTGAATTAGGTTTCCATGACTTTGCAGGTTCAACAGCAGTACATATGGTAGGTGGTGTTGCAGCTTTAGTAGGTGCAAAAATCTTAGGACCACGTATTGGTAAATATTCAAAAAGCGGTAAAGCAAGAGCAATACCAGGACATAGTTTAACTCTAGGTGCATTAGGTGTATTCATTTTATGGTTCTGCTGGTTTGGTTTCAACGGCGGTTCTACAGTTTCAATGTCAGGCGATTCAATAGCAAATGCTTCTAACATATTTGTTACAACAAACTTAGCAGCAGCAACAGCGGCAGCAGCAGTAATGATTATTACATGGATTAGATATAAAAAACCAGACGTTTCAATGACATTAAACGGTGCTTTAGCAGGTTTAGTTGCAATAACAGCAGGTTGCGACCAAGTATCTCCAGTTGGTGCATTCTTTATAGGTTTAATTTCAGCATTCGTAGTAGTATTCGGTATAGAGTTTGTTGAAAAAGTATTAAAAATAGACGATCCAGTAGGTGCAGTTGGCGTTCACGGTTTCTGCGGTGCTATAGGTACAATTTTAGTAGGTG
>CAYJFG010000091.1:0-1652 GCA_964369305.1 uncultured Eubacteriales bacterium | reverse complement strand
GCGGTGGTTTTGATTACTTACTAGTTCAAACAATCGGTGTTCTTGCAGTTGCAGCATGGGTAGCAGTAGCTATGACAATAGTATTTATGGTTATCAAAAAGACTGTTGGCTTACGTGTTACAGCACAAGAAGAAATTGCAGGTCTTGATATTGAAGAGCATGGCTTAACAAGTTCATATGCTGACTTTATGCCAGTACCAATGGGTACAAACTTCAGCAAAAAAGATAAATCAGCATCTGCAACAGTTGCAAATACAGTTGATAAAGCAGTGCCAGTAGTTGACAAATCAACTAAAGATTTTGAAATGAAAAAAGTTGTAGTAGTTACAAATCAATCAAAATTTGAAGAATTAAAAGTTTCACTAGATGCTTTAGGTATTACAGGTATGACAGTTACTCATGTACTAGGATACGGTATGCAAAAAGGTAGTATGTATCGTGGTGTAGAAGTAGAAACAGTACTTCGACCAAAAATTAAAGTTGAAATTGTTATAGCAAAAATACCACAAGAAGTTATTATTGATACAATTAGAAAAGCATTATATACAGGTCAAATTGGCGATGGTAAAATCTTTGTTTACGATATTTCAAATGTTGTTAAAATTAGAACAGGCGAAGAAGATTACGACGCATTGCAAGACGATTAATTAAGCTTATGACATAATAGATATATTAATAAAACGCAGAAAAAAACTCTAGCTTTGAGCTGGAGTTTTTTTTCTTTATAAATATAATTAGTGATACTATACAATTTATTAGAGTGTTCGACAAATTATACCATTTGTTTTTAGTGCAAAACGCTGAAAATTAATAATGTGTTACAATGTAATTGTTTGTTATGCTTTAACATGGTATAATTGTATAAAAATATATTCCTATTTATATATTGTGAATATTTTTATAAATTTTAATTAAAGGAGCTATTCAAGATGAAAACGTTTAAAAGAGCTTTATGTGTTATTTTTAGTATGTTGCTTTTAATACAAATTGTATCAGTATCTGCTACTGCTTTAGAAAATGACATAATAGGATTATCTCAAAATTATACTGAAGAAACACAGTCGCAAGTTTATGATGAGTCTTTTGGGATTGATATGTCTACACCGCTAAGTTTTAACGCAGAAGACGGAGTTAATCCATATGGATCTGCAAAGGCTACAAACTTAAATGCAATTAATGAGTTATCACTTTTTCAAAAAAGTATAACTGGCAATTATACAGGGTTTGTAACATTTAACTTTAATGAAAATAACCCTAGTGAGAGTTCAAAGTCTTACTTAAATCCGTTAGAAAGTGGACCTTCGTTTTTTAATAGTAGTAGCAATAATGGATATTACAATCAAAAAAATAATGTTTTAGATATTGAACGTTCGCATATTACAACAAACCAATATGACGACGAGTTGTTAGGTGTGTCTGCATTGTCTTTTGACCCTAACGGTACAGGAAAAAACGACCATATTTTTTATTATGGTTACAATAAACATACATACATTCCAGAACTTATAGTGGCAAAAGCAGAAGAAGACCCATACCAATATGGCGTAAGAAATGACATAGGCTTGCCATCATCAATTTACAAACATATGAAACAAGTACCAACAATAGAAGCTAGTGGGCTTAATAGTGTTGTTACTGGTGACTTTGACGGT
>CAYJFG010000090.1:0-7729 GCA_964369305.1 uncultured Eubacteriales bacterium | reverse complement strand
TATTAAGTGATAAATTATTTATTATATCATTTTCGTTTTTTTTATATCTAAAATATAAATTTTTGATATTTAATATACTTTCGTAATTGCTTTTTATTTCGCTTTGTTCTTCAACACTTTCATTATTAAAAACTGATAAATTTAAATGCTTTAAAATATATTGACGGCTTTCTTTTATAGTAAGTGGGCAAACATCTTTCATTCCTAATTTTTGATAAATTGAAACGCCAACAGGTAACGCTTTTATATATTCGCCACTTATCTTATTTGAGATATTTCTAGGAGTATCAATATATTTTATACTGCCATTTTCAATGTAAATTGCTTTGTCAGCTAAAGGTAATAATTCTTCTAAACGGTGTTCTGCAATTATAATAGTAATTGAAAATTCCTCGTTAAGTCTTTTTAGTATGGTGATAAGTTCCTTTAAGCTTATAGGGTCAAGCTGTGATAGTGGCTCGTCTAAAATCAAAAGTTTAGGCTTTGTTACAAGCACTGAAGCTAAGTTTAAAAGTTGAGTTTGTCCGCCAGATAATTCATGAGTATTTTTATTGTATAAATGGGTGATGTTAAAAAAATCGCTCGTTTCAGCAGATAGCCTTTTTATAGTATTTGTAGGCATATTTAAATTTTCGCAACCAAAATATAATTCATGACATACCTTATCTGTAACAATTTGAGTTTTTGGGTTTTGGAGTAAAAATCCAATTTCTTTTGCTGAAATTTTTGTTTTAGAACTTAAAACATCTTTATCAAAATATTTAATAGTACCGCTAATTTCTCCATAAGGTCTAAGTTCTGATTTTATCATTTTTAAAAGAGTAGATTTACCGCTACCAGATTTTCCAAAAACTACAACAAATTCGCCTTGATTAACATTAAAATTTATATCTTTTAATGTTTTTTCGCTTTGAGCAGGATATGTAAAATTTAAATTTTTGATATTAAGCATTTCCATTTTATTTCACTCCATATAAAAATAATTGACGGTAAAAACGTTAAAACTCCAAAAGAAATATACCCTAAAATACTGCTAAAGTTGTAATCAAGTTGTCTTATAAAAGGGTAACAATAAAAATAAAAAGTATCATTTGAACTACATATAAAAATTACAACAAGCAAAATTAAACTTACTAAAATTAAAAATATATCAAAAAAAGTAAAAGGCTTTTTTATACCACTACTTCTTTTATTTGAGCCATAACCTTTAGCACTCATGCTATCCGCCGTTTGTATTGAATTTTCAAGCGACTGAGAAATTAAAGCTAAAAAAGAATTTGATATATTTTTAATTTTATATTTGCTATTAAATAAATTTTGATAACTATAAATCTCTTTTCCCTTTTTTATAAAATTAGGGATAAAATGAAGAGAAATTGAAATTAATAACGCAGTTTTAGGGGCAACTTTACCTATTAAATAAATAATCTTATCATGACTTATATAAAAATTCATAGTTGTAAGCCACATAAAAACAGATAGAATAAGACTAGCAGATAGTAAGCCATAAATAAATGCTTCATAAGTTATAGGTGAGCCGTTTAGATAAAATAAAACAGTACCACCTTTATGGGTAAACAGTGGGGTAGAAAGTGCAAGAATTACAAAAAATATGATATAAAAGAATATTCCTTTAAAAGATGTGGAAAGTATCTTAAATAAAAGTATACCTGCAAGCGAAATTAAAATTATTATAGGGTTAAAGAAAATCATTGTAATAGTTATTTGCGATAAAAAGTAAAAAAATAATGCAAAAGGGTGCGTTTTTTGTAATTGTAACAATATAAACACTCCCTTTTGCAAAATAAAATTTAAACTAAATCTTCACCCCAACTACAAGAGTAACGAAACTCTATAACATCGCCGTCTTGTAAAATGTAACTATCACTTCCAACTGTTGGCGACTTACCATTTATCATATATAGCCAACCGCTTTTCTCACCGCAATTGTATTCGTATAAATTACCAATACCTTTTATGTAAGCTGAACCAAATGCACTTACAGAGGCGTCCTCATAGTCTATTTGTATATTATTATCTTTAGTAGCTTTTAAAAGAATATCAAAAGCAGTTTGCTCTTTACTTTCAATACTAAAAGTAGTTTCTTTTAATAAGTAATAATCCTCTGGAATAACTGAGTTTTCTTTAACTGATTTATCTAGTAAATCCATATTATCCGCTACAGTTTTACAATCAATAGAAAATGTAATTTCTCCTAGGGTAGGTGATGTGGTTTCTTCTTGTGTAGGCTCGGTAGGCTCTACTGCAGGTGTAATAGTGCAACTGCTGAAAATTAAAGTGCATATAGTTAATAATATAACTACACTAGATAATGCTTTTTTTGACATAAAAAAATTCCTCCAAAATAAAATTTAAGAAGGAATATAATAACAAATATAAACATGGTTAGCCTAAGATTTGCCTAGCATATCTTCCTCCGAAATATGCAAAAACTTAAATAATTGGCAGGTATCCTGACTTGAACTCAACCTCACATTTTGCCTTCCCGTTTAACCAGTGGCGTAAAAAATGCTCGTCCTTCTTACAGTAGCGGGGACTGTCACGGAATTTAACCGTGTTCCCTTTTAATATTCTGAAATTAGAATAACCAAAAATTTAACATTGTTTAGTATAATAAATTAAAATAATAGTTTTGTCAATACCTTATTTAATAGGTATATAAATTATTTCGTTATTAAAATTTTTATCGTATGTACAAAGTGATATTGTATGGTTTTTAAGTGTAGTATTAATATAAAAATTTAATTCACAATTATTTTTTAGAAAAATGTCATCGTCTAAAAATTCAAAAGTAAAGTTTTTAGGCGATAAAGAAAAACCAGAACCCGTAAACTTTAAGTAGCTTTCTTTTAATGTCCATAATTTATAAAAAGCATTTAAAGGTTCATCTGATTTATAAATAAAATCAATTTCAGTATTATTAAAACACCTATTAGTAATTGAGGAAAAATTTCTAGGTTTATTAAACTCTATATCTATACCAATATTATTATCGTCACAAGCTAAAACTACATAATCGCCACTGTGTGATATATTAAAAAATTTTTCATTTTCTATGTAAGGTTTACCGTGCGGTCCGAGTGTAGTTTTTTCTGCTTTATCTTTACTAAAAATATTGTATAGCAAATATTGAGATGAAAGTATTCTGAGTTTGTCGTCATGTTTTTTAAAACGATTATATTTTTCGTATGCATTTTTTGTTAAAAAAGTATCAGCATTTTCTTGAAGTTTCAAAGAAGAAAAAATATCAGTATAGTAAATAATAGCCATATAGCATCACCAAATTTTATAAATTAATGTAATAACTATATTATAGTTGAGTATTAAAGTCAAGTTATAAATCTTTGAAAATTTACTGATTGTTAATATATTTTGGTAGGGTGAATTCTTGACATTTTGTAATTTAAATGTTATAATCACGATTGTTACAAGATGTTGTTAATTAAAATTTAGTACTTGTGACGAAATAATATTTAATCTTGGAGGATTTTTTATGAAAAAAGGTATTTTATTAGTTGTATTATCATTTATTTTAGTATTTGCATTTACAGCTTGTGGCCCTAGCGTTGTTAATTTAGATGGTACATGGGTTTTAACAACTATTGACGATATGTCTTTAGAAGATGCAGCGGCTTACTACTCAGAGCAATTTGGTACTGAAGTTACAGCTGAAACATTAAGTTCAGAATGGGAAATTTCTGGTACTAACGCTACTACAACTGGTGTTACAGGTTCAGCAGAATTAACACTTGAGTTAAAATCTGACGGTGCAGAAGCAACAGCAGTAATCGATTCATCTTTTACATTCTCATTAAAATATGATGAAGAAGCACAAACATTAACATACCAAGCTGATAGTGGTTTAGGCGAAATAAACACATACGTTTTAGAAAAACAATAATATTATTTTAACTTTAAACACTCTACAATTTATTTTGTAGGGTGTTTTTGCATATTCTTTAAAAATCTTGCTAAAATAAATATATATACAATAAAATAAAGCTTGTATATAATTGTATATTATTAATTGACATTTGCCTTCAAAATATGTTATAATTAGTATATTCAATGGCGAAAAAAATATTTTAGAAATGAGGAATTTAATATGAACAAGGAACTAAAAGGAACTAAAACACAGGCGAATTTAATGGCAGCTTTTTCTGGTGAATCAGAAGCAAGAAACAAGTATACTTACTTTGCGTCAGTGGCAAAAAAAGAAGGTTATGTTCAAATTGCAAATCTATTTTTAAAAACAGCCGAAAATGAAAAAGAACACGCAAAAATATGGTTTAAACTTTTAAATGGCATAAGCACTACACCTGAAAACTTAAAAAAAGCAGCCGAGGGTGAAAACTATGAGTGGACAGATATGTACTCAACTTTTGCAAAAGAAGCAAGAGAAGAGGGCTTTGACGATATCGCAAGACTTTTTGACGGTGTAGCTAAAATCGAAAAAGAACATGAAGAGCGTTTTAGAGCATTACTTAATAATGTTGAAACAAAACAAGTATTTGAAAAAAGCACAGTTCAAGTATGGGAATGTGGAAATTGTGGTCACATAGTTATAGGTTTAAAAGCACCAGAATTATGTCCTGTATGTTCTCACCCAAAAGCATACTTTGAAATTAATGCAAAGAATTATTAATATCTAAAAAATTAAACCGTTTGTAATGAGAATTATTTATGAACGGTTTATTTTTATGTGATTTTTAATTGTATCAAAAATAAAGAAATACGAAAATTACATAGTATAATCAATTAAAACTTTAAAATTTACAAAATTGTAATAAAAATCTATACAAATTGTAGTTGAATTTTATATACAATATGTGGTATAATCTCTGTAACTATATAAAAGGAGTGTTATTTTAATGTCTTATCTTTGCATGGGATGTATGAAAGAATATGATGAGGGAGATATTTGTAATATGTGCGGATTTCCTAAAGATTATGAGCAATTATCCCCGTATCTTCCACTTAGAACAATAGTGAATAACAGATATATTATTGGTAAAGTGCTAAGAGAAAATAGCGAGAGTGTTATATATGTAGGTCGTGATAATTTTAACGGAACACCAGTAATTGTAAGAGAATATTTCCCTGCACAAATCTGTACAAGATTATCAGGTAGCAATGTTGAGATTAATCAAGGTCAAGTAAATAATTACTTTAAAATGAAAAAAGCATTTTTAGAAACTCATAGTAAAATTGCTGGAATTAAAGAATTTACTTCAATTGTTCAAGTTTTAGACTTTTTTGAGTATAACAATACAGCTTATTGTATTGAAACTATGGAAGACTATATCCCTTTTACTGAATATATGGAAAGAAGTGGGGGAATACTTGATTGGGATACTGCTAGGCTTATATTTATGCCACTGCTTTCTGCACTTTCAAAATTAAATGATATTGGCGTTACTCATCTAGGTGTAGCTCCACCAAACTTAGTAGTTTCAGCACAAGGAAAAATTAAAATTTTAGATTTTTCAGTAAAGCAAGTTCATAGTGCCAATGACATTATCATTCCTAAATTTTACTCAGGATATTCAGCACCAGAACAATATGAGAAAAACCAAATATTTTCAGAAGAAACAGATATTTACTCATTTACAGCTACTTTATATTATGCACTTACAGGTAGTCCACCAGTCGAGTCTACAAAAAGAATAAAAGATAGCAGACTTTTAATAAGTGCAAACATTGTAAAAAAATTGCCACCACACGTTATAGGTGCAATTGCTAATGGATTACAAACAGATAGAAAACTGCGTGTTGCAAATTTTGAAGATATGAGAGCTCAGTTATCTGCAGCTCCTACAGTTAAAGCTATTCAAGAAGAAATAGCAAGGCCAGCTACAACGCCTATTGAAGTTGAAGAGTATAAGAGTAAAAAAGTATCAAACTTTTCAGTAGGTCTTATCTCATCTATAGTTGCATTAATTATTTTTAGTTTTGTAGGTTTTTTATGGGTTCAAACAAACCCATTTGAGGGGCTATTTAAAGTTGAAAATCCAACAAACCCAACAAGCCAAACCGACCCAACTAATCCATCAAATCCAAGTGTAAGTGGTGACGCTGTAAAAATTCCTGATTTTGTAAATAAAGATTTAAATACAGCAATTTTGATGTCTGAAACTAGCCAAGAATTTAATGTTTATAAAGTTCTTGAAGAAGAATTTAGCGACACTGTACCAGAGGGTTATATTGTTTCTCAAATGCCAAAAGAAAATACGGCTCAAATAAGAGGTACAGACGAACTGACAATTTCAGTTACAATAAGCAAAGGTCCTAAAATAAGACAATTACCTGTAATTGAAAATAAAAGTGTTAATGAAGCAGCTGCACTTTTAGCACAAGACGGTTTTGTAACATCTACAGAAGTTCAATTTTCAGATAGTGTTGCAGAGGGTGTAGTGATTGGATATACAACAGGACTTGAAGTAGGGCAAGAGTTTGAGTATGGTTCAGCAATTTCAATTATCGTTAGCATGGGTCCGCAACCAGATAATGAAAATGATAATTTATATTTCTAAGCATACTTACCAAAAATAAATTTTAAAATTTGGGGCAACCGTAACTTATGGAAAACATAAGTTTTATAAACATAAAAATGTGTTTATGCGGTTTGCCCTTATATAGTTAGAAAGGACAATACGCATGAAATCTTATAAAATTCATATATTAAGGCACGGTGCAATAAAAGAAGCAAGGCAAGGAGCATATATAGGTATTACAGATGTGCCACTATCACAAGAGGGAATAGAGGAATTATTGGAAATAGATAAAACACATAAGTATCCTGGAACAAACGTTATTTTCACAAGTCCACTTCAAAGATGCATACAAACTTGCAGTACTATATATCCAGCACTAAACCCTATAGTTATTGAAGAGTTTACAGAACTTAACTTTGGAGATTGGGAGGGGAAAAGTGCAAGCGAGCTAAAAGAAGATGATATTTTTAAAAAATGGCTTGCAAATTCTTTAGAAAATTCACCACCAAACGGAGAAAGCGGAGAAGAGTTTACAAGAAGAATTTGTCAAGCTTTTGAAAAGATTGTAAATGCAATGATAACTTCAGGGCAAACGGTAGCCGTTTTAGTTACTCATGGTGGTATAATTATGAACTTACTTGCAATTTATGGTATGCCACAAGCCTCGCCATACGAATGGATGGTTGATAATGGCTATGGGTATACATTAAATATTGTGCCGTCGTTATGGGCTAGGGACAAAGTACTAGAAGTGTACGACGTTACACCAAAATTAAACGAAGACGACGAGTAAATTTTAAATAAAAAATCCCTTTGTGATTATTACTAAAACATCACAAAAGGATTTTTGAATTTTTATTATTAAAATTATTTACCAATTTCAATTACTTTATAATTTGTAATACCAGCTGGAGTTTCAACAGCTACAATATCATCAACTGATTTACCTAGTAAGTTTTTACCTACAGGTGATTCGTCAGAAATTAAACCATTGCAAGGGTCAGATTCGCTCGAACCTACTATTTTGTATTTAAATTCTTTCTCAGTTTTCATGTTTAGTATAGTTACATGAGAGCCTACAACAATATTTTCATTTGTAATGCTTTCTTCTTCAATAAGAACTCCATTTTTAAGCATAGCCTCAATTGTAGAAATTCTTGCTGCTACCATAGCTTGGTCGTTTTTAGCTTCGTCATATTCGCTATTCTCTGATA
>CAYJFG010000089.1:0-7804 GCA_964369305.1 uncultured Eubacteriales bacterium | reverse complement strand
TTAAACATTAATGACTGCATAAAATTATAGTTGCCATTGAGTTGTCGTACATTTTTTATCACACCGTTTTTGTTGAAGTATCAGCTAAAGCGTATGGAAAAACTTTTAAAGCTCCGTTTGAAGTTAATAAATCACCACATACGGTTATAGTCCATTTTGAATCTATAATATCATCGATTAAAATAATTTTTTTAGGGATATTAACGTCTTCAATTAAATGAAAAGAACGCTTAGCATTTTCGCATTGATGAGATGGGTTTTGCATTAATTTTTGCTGAGGTGCGTTAGACTTATAAAGAAGTTCAACACAAGGCAAATTACATTGTTTAGCCACTCTTTGCGAAAAATCGGCAACCATATTACTGTTAAGTGATGGTACAAAAGTTATAGCGTTAAAATTTTCTTTTTTTAGCAATTCTTTTAAAATACTTACTGTTTTACCTACAAGTTCATCACAAAACATTTTATGAGAATATTTATCTTGTTTTACTAATGTGCCATATCCAGGGTCACCATATTTCGATAGGCAAATGCCAATTTCGTTAAATACAGGTATTTTAGTTTGTCTTGTAAGGTTAGTTGTTGCCCATTGTTTACGTGGAGTTATAGGGATAATAAGTTTTTCTAAATAAGTTTGTGCTTTATGCAAATAGTAATTACTTACAGTTGATGAAAACTCTTCATAGCCTAAGCAGTTAGAGCATATACCACAATTTTCTGTTGTGTTGTCATCTAAAGCATTGACGATAAATCTATTGTAGCAAATAGATGAGTTGATATACTTATTAATAAACTCTTGTTCTTTTTTTCTTGTAGCAGTAACTTCGTTATATTTGTCGTGGTTGTATTCAAATTTTTTAAGAGATAAGTAGTATTTATTTTTATCCTTAATTATAAATTCTTCATTTTCTAAAAATAATAAAGTTTTTTCAATTCTACTAGATTTCATATTAACATTTGTAACTATTGATTTAAATATAACTCCGTTATCCGTATTTTCAAATATATAATCTAGTACTTGTTCAAATTCAGATTTTTTAGGAAAGGCAGTTTCAATAAAGTAATTTTGAATTTCAATATCCTCTGTTCCTGTCATTAAAAAAGTATAAGCACGAGGGATATTTCTACCAGCACGTCCGATTTGTTGGTAATATGATACAATGTTCGAGGGTTGCTGAAAATGTATTACAAAAGATATATCTCCTTTATCATAACCCATTCCAAGTTTAATAGTTGCCACTAAAACCTTTATTTGATTATTCATAAATTCGTTTTGTGCGACTATATTTAAATATTCATCTGCTGAGTTTCTAGAGTAATAAGATTTAGCATTTACATTATTTTGCACCAAAAAATCAGTTAAATAATCACAATCTCTTTGAGTTAAGCAATATATTATTCCGCATCCGTCAAGTTTATTAATGTTTTCTAAAATCCATGCGTACCTTAAAGCCGTTTGAGGAAGCTTTAGAATTTGTATTGATAAAGACTTTCTCATCAATGGTCCACGTGCGACAAATACGTCATTACCTAACTGCTTTTTCATATCTTCAATTACTCTATCGTTTGCGGTTGCAGTTGTTGCAAGAACAGGAACGTTTTTAGGTAATAGAGTTAAAATTCTAATTAATTTACCATACTGTAACCTAAAATCGTGACCCCAGTCTGAAATACAATGAGCTTCGTCAATTACAAATAGACCAATGTTTATATCTTTTAAGGAATTTTGAGCTTTTTGAGAAAATAGTGTTTCTGGTGTGATAAAAACAATGTCAATATTATTATCTATAATACTTGATATTATTTCAGAGTGACGAGTTTTAGTATTGCTGTTTAAAATTTCGCATCTTAATCCCATTTTGCTCGCTGCACTTTCTTGATTTTCCATTAGTACCAGTAGTGGGCTAATTACAAAAGTTACACCTTTATTTATATTACGCAATAACTTTGTACAAATAAAATAAACTAGGCTTTTTCCCCAACCAGTTTTTTGAACTACTAATGTTCTGTTATTAAGTAAGGTTGCTTCTATAGCTTCAAATTGTCCATCTCTAAAAGTCGCATTTTCATTGTAAATACTTTTTAATAATGAGTGAGCATTGTTATAAATATAATTTTTGTCCATGGCAACCTCCTGTGTAACTTTATAAATAAATTATACATTTATATGAGTATTTAGTCAATAAAAAAAGAAAAACGGCTAAATGAGTGAATTTCATATAGCCGTTTTATAAAATTAATCTTCTTGTATAACTTCTAGCTCTTCGTCTTCAATTACTTTTATATCCTTTTTTACAAAGATATCATACATAATTGGTATTACATAAAGTGTTAATATAGTTGCATAAATCAAACCGCCAATACAAACTATAGCTACAGGTTGCATCATTTCAGAACCCTCACCAATACCGAGTGCCATAGTAGTTAAACCTAGTATTGTAGTAAGTGCGGTCATCATAATTGGCCTCATTCTAGTTTTTGCAGCTTCTAAAATCGCCTCACGTTTTTCCATACCACTTGCCCTTAGTTGGTTAATATAATCTATAAGCACTATACCATTATTAACGATAATACCAGAGAGCATTACAAAACCAACCATTGAAATAACACTTAAAGTGTTGTTTGTAATTAGTAGACCTAAGAAACCGCCTGTAAAAGCTAATGGAATTGTAAACATAACGATAAATGGTGATAAGAAAGATTGGAACTGAGCAACCATTATTAAATAGATTAATAAAACTGCAAGTAAAAGCATAAGTCCTAGTTGTTCTATAGATTCCATAATTGCTTCGTTTTCGCCTTGATATTCAACAGATACAGAAGATGGTAAATCTATATTTTCCATAGCCTCATAAATTTCGTTAGCCATTAATGTAACATTAGTGGTTTCATCAGGTTCAATAACTACAGGAACGTATCTTCTTTGATTATCTCTTGTAATTGAGTTTAAAGTTTCTGTATTAGTAATTGTAGCAATATCTTTTAAAGCTATAGTGCTTTTTTCTCCTTGCATATCTGTTACAGTTAATTCAAGGTCGTAAATATCGTCGGTTGTGAAATTGTCTACTTTTTCATCAATTACAACTACGTCTATATTAGTTCCGTCATTTGATAAAGTTGTAGATGTATTTTCAGCGGTTATTGCTTTTGCAACTTCTTGGAAAACTTGTGCAACTGTAAGACCCTCAAGCATTGCTTTTTCTTTGTCTACAGTGATTTTAATTTCTGGAGTAGTTTCGTCTGTGTTGCTTTCAATATTTGATACACCGTCTATATGTTTAAGTTCTTGTGCGATTGTGTTAGATGCAATTGCTAAATCGTCTAAATTGTCGCTAAATAGATTAATTGTAACGCCAGTACCTGTAAGTGCTGTCATAGAAGTCATAGAAGATGAAGAAGACGCTACAATAGTAGTATCTTTTAACTTATCATTTTCTAAAGCAAGCTGTTCTATTTGTTTTGAAATATCTGTAGCTGAAATGCCACTATTTTCGTATGGGATAACATACATTGTTATATTAGTAGCAGTTGATGGGTTAGAAACTGAAGAGGATAAACCAATCATGTTAGCAGCTGAGCTACCACTAATCATAGCTCCTACAGTTTCAACACCCTCAATATCTTCAGACATTTTTATAAGTTCATCAGCTACAATAACAGCATCGTCAAAAACAGCTTCTTCTGGTAGTTCAGCAGTAACAGTTATAGTACCTGAGTCAACATCTGGCATGAAAGTAAACCCTTTTAGCATAACAAGTGTTGTACTTCCAGCTAAAATTGCAACAATAACTAGTAAAGTAACAAGACGATGTCTTAAAGTAAATGAAGATGTTTTTTCATATAGATTTAAGAATTTAGTTAATATTTTAACTTCTTTATTTTTCTTTTGTTTTCTTAAAAGTCCTTGAGAAATTGCAGGTACTAAAGTTAAGGCTATAATTAAGCTTGCAAGTAGTGAATATCCTATAGTTAAAGCCATATCAGTAAATAATTGTCGTGTAATACCTTGAACAAATACTATAGGTAAGAAAACGCAAATTGTTGTTAAAGTAGATGCAGTAATAGCACCGCCAACTTGAACAGCACCGCTTATAGCAGATTTAGCAGGGGAGTATCCTTTGTTGCGTAGTCGATAAATATTTTCAATAACAACAACGCTATTATCAACAAGCATACCTACACCAACAGCAAGACCAGACATAGATATAATATTTAGTGTAACGCCAGAGAAATACATAAGTACTATAGCAAAAATTACACTTACAGGGATTGAACACGCGATAATAAGTGTAGGTCTAAAGTCACGTAAGAACACTAAAAGAATAAGAATAGCAAGTATAGCACCGTAAATTAAGTTTTGGAACACACTGCCTATAATTAAGTCTATGTAGTCGCCTTGATCCATAAGGCTTGTGAAGTGTAAACCTTCATACTCTTCCTCAAGTGCAGTAAATTCTTGGTTAATATTATCTGCAACAGTAGCTGTAGCATAGTTAGACTGTTTTGTAAATGAAAACATTACGCCGCTATTTGAATTAACTTTTGAATAAGTAGTATCCGAGTTATCAGTTATAAATATATCTGCAACATCATTTAAATATATAGGGTCTACACCGTCAATACCCATATCGAACAGTAGTAAATCTTCTATATCTTCATCTTGCTCAAATTTATCGCCTACTCTTACTAAGTAGCTTTGTCCATCTTCCTCAATGTAGCCTGCTGGCATTGAAAAGTTTTGAGCCATTAATATACCTGAAACCATTTCAATAGTAATAGTATTACTAGCATCTGCACTTTCAAGTGCATTTTCTTTTTGTATATTTAATTCCTCCATACCACTTTCAACTTGAGTTAAAGCAGTATTTAATTCTTTTTCGGTGCCGGCGATTGTTGATTGTGCTGTAATTAGTTGAGTAGTAGCGTCGTTTAACTCTAAGTAAGTGCTTTGAGTTTGCTCAAGAAGTTGAGCGTTAGCCTCACTTAAGCTTACTTGTCCATCGTCTATTTGGTCAATGCTTTTTTGAAGTTCTAAAAGACCTGCATCAATTAAAGCAAGACCATTTTCAAGTTCTTTAATTGTTTCATCAAGCATATCTGGTGTGATATCATAATCTTTTAATAAGTTTAAAATTGTATTTATAGATAAATCAGCAATTTCTTTAGTTGACTTTGCTTTTAATAAATCAATATTTAAAGATTTTCTATTTGTATTAAGGCTTGCAAGAGTAGCATCAAGTGTTACATAATCTTGCTGTAACTTTGTGTATTCTTCGCTAGATTTAATTGCATTGATAAATATATCTTTTTCAGCTTGTGTTAGACTTTCGTCTTCTTCGATAAACTTAATTTGCTCATCAAATTGAGCTTGTAACTCATTAAGTTCATTTAAAGTAGTTTGTGCTTTTGTTAAATTTTCTATAGTTTCATCAAGTGCTGACACACTGCTCATTAAATCGTCGTAAGTAGTTTTTACAGTAGTAAGCAGTGATAAAGTGCCTAGTAGCTCAGTTTTTTGTGCTTGTAAATCTGACATTTGATTAACTAAAGTAAGTTTAAGTTCAAGTAAAGCGGCACTTTCTTTGTCTAGTGTAGCTTGTGCTTGTGATAATTGTTTTACTACATCGTCTTTAGTTTTATTAAGTTCCTCAAGTCCGTTTTCGGCTTCTTCTTTTCCTTTTTCAAGTTCGTCAATTCCGCTTTCAATTTCGTTTTTAGCATCGTTAAGTTCTTGCTCTGGTTCTTCAAAAGTTTTATTTAAAGCGGCTTGTATTTCCTTGTTTAAATCCTCAATTTTTTCTTCGTTAATAACAACATTTAATTGTTCAGTAAGTAAACCAGTAGTTGATATACTTGCAACACCCTCAATACCTTCAAGTTTTGCTTGTAATTCGTTTTCAACAAAGTAAGAAATTTCAGCAGTGTCCATACCATCCATATCAACAGCAGCTACTGAGATTGGTAGTAAATCTGCACTAATTTTAAGCATAAAAGGGTTAGCTATTAAATCGTTAGTCCATGAAGATTTAACGAGGTCTATATTTTCTCTGATATCAATGGAAACAGAATCCATATTTGCATCGTCGCTAAATTCAAGCGTAACCATTGAGTAGTTTTCAGATGAGGTCGACGTGACATTATTAATTTTATCAAGCGTTGACATACTTTGCTCAAGTGGTTTGCTTACAACTTCCTCAACTTCTTCAGGGCTTGCACCTGGGTAAGTTGTAATAATCATTACATATGGGAAGTCCATACTAGGAAGTAAATCAGGTGTCATGTTTGTAAACGACATAAACCCTAAAACTATTATTACAATTACTGAAACAATAATAGTTAAGGGTTTTCTAACGCTAAATTTTGATATCATTATGTATTGCTCCTTTAATAAAAAATACCTACAGAGAAAATTATAATTTACAAAGTATTAAAAAGCAATTAATATTTTATGAATAAAAAAAGTTTAGTTAAAATATATAAGTAATATTACGAAATTTGGATTTATATGTATACAATTTTAAGACAAAATATTGTATTTTAATCTTAATCTTTTAATAATTTTCCCAATAGGTCTTGTAAGTAAAAAAAGGAAAATTATATTTGAAATTGAATAGATTATTGTAAAAGGTAAAGAAGTTATAACATATGCAAAATACCGTGTAAAATTAAAATATCCGTCAAACCAAATAGTAGACCAAACGTCTAAAAATAGAGAAAAAACAATACCAGATAAACCACCATAAATGCAAACTAGTATGATATTATCTTTTATTTTATTAAAAACAACACCTGCAAAATATCCTATTAACCCCCAAATAACCATTTGAAAAATAGTCCACGGTCCTTGAGTGAAATACATATTTGATATAAGTGCCGTTAAACTTCCAACTAAAAAACCGCTATCACGTCCAATATAAATACCAGCGATAATTATAATTGCGGTAATTGGTTTAAAACTAGGTGTTACAGAAAATATAAAACGACTGGCAACGCTTAGCCCCAAAAGAGTTGCTGTTAAAACGATTTGTCGAGCAGTTGTATTAGCCTTTTCAAATTTGATAAAAAAAGGTATACACGAAATAACTGCAAAATAGATTAAAAATATTTCTAAATGTGTTGAATTAAAAAATGTAAGCCATATAATAAAACTTAAAGGAGTTATAAAAAAATAAAAAATTCTTGATAACATATTTTTATTTTTTATCATGAGCATACCTCTTTTCACATTCTTTTAATAAAGCATTAGTACTTAAAATATTTTTGAAGATATTTTTTGATATTTTTCCAGCGACAGTTTGATAAAACATATTATCACTTAAAAAATTGAATGTATCATCACAAGCTACAATTTCACCACGGAACATAAAAGCACATCTATCTGATATTGTAGCACTAAACTCAATATCATGTGTAACAATAATTACAGTTACACCGTGAGATTTAAGGTTTTTGATAATGTCACACAATATTTCTTTTGAATAAATATCCATTCCTTTTGTAGGTTCATCAAGCAAAAGTATGTTTGGATTTTGTAGTAAAAGCTTTACGATAGCTACTTTTTGTTGTTCGCCCATACTTAAATCTAATGGATTTAAATCTAAAAAATTATCTATTTTAAAATATTTAAATTTATCTAAATTTGCATAATTAAGCTCTTTTTCTACGGTGTCATGTATAAATAAATCAATAGGGGATTGAGGCAATATCAAAATTTTATCTTTTTTATTTTTTTTAATTTTTCCACTATACGGTTTTAAAATATTGCAAATAAGCTTTAATAATGTAGTTTTTCCACTTCCGTTAG
>CAYJFG010000088.1:0-7876 GCA_964369305.1 uncultured Eubacteriales bacterium | reverse complement strand
TATCTAAGTATTGTTCAATACCAAGTATTCTTGCAGCTTCTTCAACTCTTCTTTTCATTTCTTCTTTTGGTGTTTTTCTAAGTTTTAGACCAAAAGCCATATTGTCATATACTGACATATGAGGGTATAACGCATAGTTTTGGAAAACCATTGCGATATCTCTATCTTTTGGTGCTATATCATTAGCTAAAGTATCGCCAATATATAACTCACCTTTTGAAATGTCCTCAAGTCCTGCTATCATACGTAGTGTTGTTGATTTACCGCAACCTGATGGACCTACAAGAATGATAAATTCTTTGTCCTCAATGTCAAGGTTAAAGTCAGAAACAGCTACTACATTACCTGAATAAATCTTATAAATATTCTTTAAAATTACTTTTGCCATAGCAAATACCTCCTGTTACCGCCTGAAAGCGATATTTATTTACAGTTATGATTATAACATACTTTTTTAAAATATTCTACTATTTTTTTTACTAAATATTCCTCTATCATTTTAGGTACATTCCATACCATATCTAATAAAAGAGCTTTTTATCAGCTTATTTTATGTCATATTGCATATAAATACTTCATCTTTCTCTTTTTCCTGAAGTATTTTACATTCAGCATAATTTAAATTTGCATCTAATTTAAGTGAGCCTATTGAAATTCTTTTTAAAGAAATCACTGTAAGCCCTACCGCTTTAAACATTCTTTTTACTTGGTGAAATTTTCCCTCGCAAATATCTATTTGAACTATGTTTTTTTCTTTGTCTATCAAAGTCGCAAATGCTGGTTTACATATTAAATCTTCTGATATATATAAACCCTTTTCAAACGTCGCTTTCATCTCTTGTGTAAATTCACCATCTAATGTGGTTATATAACGCTTGTACACTTTGTTTTTAGGAGAAAGCATTTTATGTGCATATTCTCCATCATCTGTAATAATAATTAACCCTGTAGTGTCTTTATCTAGTCTACCAGCTGGGAATAGATTTTTCCTTTTATATTCTAAAGGCAATAAATCTATAACTGTAGTTGCGTTTTTGTCAGTTGACGCACTAAGCACACCAGCTGGTTTATTCATCATTATATATATGTGACTTTTTAAAATCAATTCTTTACCTAAAATTTCAATTTTACAGCTTTCTACATCAACTTTACAATCACTTTTTTTGCAGATAACACCGTCTACTTTTACGCTACCGCTTCGTATCATTTTTTTAACGTCATTTCTAGATACTACACCTTGGTCGCATATTACTTTATCTAAACGTGCAAGTTTCAAATTTCATCTTCCTTATTTCACTCTATTTTTTCAAACCCATGCATAAACCCATTTAATGTTTTACAAGCTATATCGCCACCAATTACATTACCCTCAAAAATAAGCAAGTTTGCATATACCTCATCTTGATAATTAGGATAATTTAAAACTTGAAAACTTATATGCATACAAGTTTTTCCTTGATAGTCGCTTAAGTCTAACCCTTGGTTTATTTGCATTTCATTATAATTTTGATACGTTTCGTTAAATTCTTGAGGGATAACAATTTCGCCTCTTTCACTAGGCTCTTCATTCACTACCCAGCCAAACTGCTCTAAAAATTCAACTTGAGATAAATTATCTTCCGCTTGCAAGCTATAAGTAACTCCACTTACCGTAGTAGTTATATTTTTAGGACCATTTGTAGCAACTGTAGCTATTAACACAATTAATAAAACGACTGAAAAGCTTACAATTAATATAGTTCTTTTGATATTTAATTTTTTTATAACAAACATAAACAAAACCCCTTATATACGTATTATACAAATATATATGAAAAGAGATTTACGTTTATTCAAATATTACTTATCAAATTTACTATTTGTTCTATTTTGGAAATGTTCTTTTACTACCGAAAATCTAATATGCTCACCATGTGCTATTAAACCTTTTTGGTCGAAAGCTTCTACTTTAAAAGTAAATTTTCTACCGTCGAACTCTTCTAAAGTTGCCTCTGCCCAAACTAAAGCACCTTTAGGCGTAGCACTAATATGTTCAATATTAATTTTTGTTCCAACTGTTGTGCAGTTATCACTTATGTATAATTTTGCAAGGTTCATGCTTGCATTTTCCATTAACGCCACAACCATTGGTGTTGAGTACACTTCAAGAGTACCACTTCCTACACTTATAGCTAATTTATCCTTTGTTACTTCATCATGAGACACTGTTCTTTTAACTTTTTCCATACAAAAATACCTACTTTACAAAAATTTGATTGAAAAATACATAATAAAATGTTATACTAGTTTATTATATTACAATTACTGAAAATAAGCAAGGTGATTTTTTGAACGAAAAAAAGAGAATACACACTATTGACGAGGTTCGTGGGCTTTGTGTTGTTGGAATGGTGCTTTACCATGCATTATACACTATTACTATTGTCTTTAATTTTGAATTAGGCTTTAATATAACTAGCAGTATATTTATGTTTATAGTATATTTTGGTGCTTGTACATTTATATTTATTTCAGGTATAGCTTCACAGCTTACGTCCTCCAATCTAACACGAGGAATTAAGCTTATATTTGTAGCAATTTTAATAAGTGTTATAACGTCAATTGCAACTCCCCAAAGTGCTGTTTATTTTGGAATAATACATTTTTTTAGTGTAGCTATGATAGTATTCCACTTTATTAAACCGCTTATAGACAAAATAAATATTTTTGCAGGTTTAATAACTTCTGTAATATTATTTATTTTGACATTTAATGTTACATCTATGAGGATTATAGGTATACCAAATTTGTTTGAAATTAAATTGCCTGACCAATTGTATCAAACAAACTTCTTGTTTGCTTTCGGTTTCCCTAATTCGTCTTTTATGTCTGCCGATTATTTTCCATTGTTACCTTTTCTATTTATGTTTATAGCTGGTGGCTTTGTTGGTAGATGGGCAGTTAGCGGAAAATTCCCAAACTTTTTATACAAAAAACGTTTACCTCCACTTAGTTTTGTAGGTAGACATTCGCTTATAATTTATGTTTTACATCAACCAGTTATTTTTGGTATAATGATGTTAATTACCAGTTTTTAAAATGAAAGGAAATTTAAAAAAATGAAATTAGGAATAGTAGGTCTTCCAAACGTAGGAAAAAGCACATTATTTAACGCAATTACAAACGCAGGGGCTCAATCAGCTAACTACCCATTCTGCACAATTGAACCAAACGTAGGAGTAGTTGCAGTGCCAGATAAACGCCTTGACAGTTTATGTGAAATGTACGAACCTGACAAAGTTACACCAGCAGTTATTGAGTTTGTGGATATTGCAGGTCTTGTAAAAGGTGCATCTAAAGGCGAGGGACTTGGAAATAAATTTTTATCAAACATTCGTGAAGTTGATGCGATAGTACACGTTGTAAGATGTTTTGAAAACGACGATATTATCCACGTTGACGGAAGTGTAGACCCTCAAAGAGATATAGAAACTATCAATCTTGAACTTATATTATCTGATATTGAGATGATAGACAAAAGAATGGAAAAAACACAAAAGCTTATTAAAGCTGATAAAAAATATCAAATAGAATTAGACTTTTTCAAAAGAGTAAAAGACGTTTTATATGCAGGAAAAAGTGCAAAATCTGTTGAATGTACAGAAGATGAAAGTATACTTTTAAAAAGTGTAGCACTGCTTACTAATAAAGATGTAATATATGCTTGCAATATGTCTGACAGCGACTTTGCAGACGGTATAGATAATAACGCATATTTCGCAAAAGTTAAGGAAATCGCAAAAGGTGAAAATTCAGGCGTTTTACCAATTTGTGCTGAAATGGAAGCAGAAATGTCAGATATGGATAAAGAAGAAAAAGAGTTGTTTTTATCTGATATGGGGCTTGAGCAATCTGGACTTGATAGACTTATAAACGAGGGATATAATCTTTTAGGTTTAATATCATATTTAACAGCAGGCAAACAAGAAGTTCGTGCATGGACTATAACAAAAGGAACTAAAGCACCACAAGCTGCTGGAAAAATCCATACAGACTTTGAACGTGGATTTATTAGAGCTGAAGTTATCGCATTTAACGACTTAATGGAGTGCAAAAGCATGGCAACAGCTAAAGAAAAAGGACTTGTTAGAAGTGAGGGCAAAGAGTACGTTATGAAAGACGGCGACGTTGTTCTCTTTAGATTTAACGTTTAATTAAAACGAAAAAATTTATGGTAGAAATAATAATGCAGAGCAGACACCAACCAGAAGAAGAAACGCCCTTTATAAACAAAAAATCCGTAAGGATTTTCGCATTCATTCTGCATTATGAATTATTAATTATGAATTAAAATAAAAGGAGATGTTTACATATGCTTACAGATATCGAAATAGCTCAAAAATCAGAAATGAAACATATTAAAGAAATTGCAGAAAATATAGGAATTGAAGAGTGCGAACTTGAATATTACGGAAAATACAAGGCTAAACTTTCAAACGATTTATTTAAACGTGTTGAAAATAACGAAGACGGCAAATTAATACTTGTAACAGCAATAAACCCAACTCCAGCAGGCGAAGGCAAGACAACTACAACAGTAGGGCTTGGACAAGCTATGTCGAAAATCGGTAAAAAATCAATAATTGCTTTGCGTGAACCATCTTTAGGTCCTGTTTTCGGTATAAAAGGTGGAGCAGCAGGCGGTGGATATGCTCAAGTAGTGCCAATGGAAGATATAAACTTACATTTCACTGGAGATATGCACGCAATAACATCTGCAAACAACTTACTTTGTGCATTACTTGACAATCATATGCAACAAGGAAACGCTTTAAATATAGATCAAAGAAGAATTTTAATAAAAAGATGTCTTGACATGAACGACCGTGCATTAAGAGATATTATAGTAGGACTTGGCGGAAAAATAAACGGTGTACCTCGTGAAGACGGCTTTATAATCACAGTTGCAAGTGAAGTTATGGCGATACTTTGCCTTGCAAATGATATTGACGATTTAAAAGAAAGACTAGGCAAAATCTTAATCGCTTACACAATAGATAACAAACCAGTTTACGCAAAAGATGTAAACGCACAAGGTGCAATGGCTACTTTATTAAAAGACGCTATTCAGCCTAACTTAGTTCAAACTCTTGAACATACACCAGCTATTATGCATGGTGGACCATTTGCAAATATAGCACATGGTTGCAACTCTGTTCGTGCTACAAAACTTGGCTTAAAACTTGCAGACTACTGCATTACAGAGGCAGGCTTTGGTTCAGACTTAGGAGCTGAGAAGTTTTTAGATATTAAATGTCGATATGCAAATTTAAAACCAAATGCAATAGTTATTGTTGCAACTTGCAGAGCGTTAAAGTATAATGGCGGTATGGACAAACTAACGTTAAAAGACGAAAATATGGACGCACTTGAAAAAGGTATTGTAAATTTAGGTGTTCATATTGATAACATGAGAAAATTCGGCGTACCAGTTCTTGTTGCTATAAATAAATTCCATACAGATAGCGAAAACGAGTTGAAATTTATTGAAAATTACTGTATTTCAAAAAATGCTCAATTTGCATTATCAGAAGTTTTTGCAAATGGTGGCGATGGTGCTATAGACCTTGCTAAAAAAGTATGCATTGCTTGTGAAGAGCAAAGTAATTTCAAACCAATTTACCCACTTGATTTATCTGTAGAAGATAAAATAAAAGCTATAGCTACAACTATTTATGGTGCAAAAAATGTTGTATTTACTGCAAATGCTAATAAAGCGTTAAAAGAGATTGACAATTTAGGTTGTCAAAGTTTGCCAATATGCGTTGCTAAAACTCAATACTCACTATCTGACGACCCTACAAAACTAGGTGCTCCTAAAGATTTTGACATAACTGTACGAGATATTAAAATATCAAATGGTGCAGGCTTTTTAGTAGTTTTAACAGGCGATATTATGACAATGCCAGGACTTCCAAAAGTTCCAGCTGCAAATAAAATTGATGTTGATAACAGCGGTAATATTTACGGTTTATTTTAACTTGAATTGAGTGTAACAAATGAAAATTATAACAAATAATAGAGAACAAACAGTTAAACTTGGTCAAAAAATTGGAAAAGCCTTAAATGGCAATGAAGTTATAGCGTTATTCGGTGGTCTTGGAATGGGAAAAACTGCTATTACAAGTGGGATAGTTTGCGGTCTTAACTCAAGCGATGATGTATCAAGCCCAACATTTGCACTTGTAAATGAATATCAAGGAAAATGTAATATTTATCATTTTGATATGTACAGGGTTGAAACTTTCGACGACTTATATTCAACAGGTTTTTTTGATTATATCGACAATGGTGTAATTATTATTGAGTGGAGCGAAAATATAGAAAACGCATTACCTGAAAATCATATAAAAATAACTATTGAAAAAGGCGACGACGAAAACACAAGAATTTTTCATATAGACGGAGGAATTAACCTTGATAATATTGTCATTTGACACAACTGCACATAGCGGTTCAGTAAGTTTAATTGAAGACGGAAAAATAATAGGCGAGTTTTTTATTAATACAAAACTTACACATAGCCAAACACTTATGACTATGTGTAACGCTTTATTTGAAAACACTTACAGGAATATTGATGAAGTAGACTTTTTTGCGGTAAATGCAGGCCCTGGTTCTTTTACAGGTGTGCGAATTGGAGTATCAGCAATTAAGGCTATGGCGTGGGCTAAAAACAAACCATGTGTAAGCGTATCTACACTTGAGAGTATCGCTTATAATATGAAAAGTAGCGGTGCAATAGTATGTGCATTAATGGACGCTAGGTGTAATCAATTTTATAATGCGTTGTTTAAGTGTGAAGAAAACGGCAATATAATAAGGCTTTGCGAAGATAGAGCCTCGTCTTTTGAAGAAATTGCAACAAGCTTAATAGGATATCATGATGAAAGAATTATCCTATGTGGCGACGGTGCAGACTTAGCTTACAAGCTTATGAGTGGGCTTGTAGAAAATTTAGAAGTAGCACAACAGCAACTTAGATACCAAAAAGCAAGTGGTGTTGGGTTAGTCGCTATAGAAAAAGCAATAAAAGGAGAAACATTGACTGCAAAACAGTTAATGCCAACATATTTACGTTTATCACAAGCGGAAAGAGAATTAAAGAAGAAAAAGCAATAAAAGGAGAAAGAAAAAATGATAGCATTAGGAGCAGATCACGGCGGATTTTTAATTAAAGAAGCTATAAGAAATTATTTAGAAGAAAAAGGAATTGAGTATAAAGACTTTGGCACTTACGATGAAAACAGTGTTGACTACCCTGAAAAAGCCAAAAACGTTGCAACTTTTATAAAAGACGGAAATGCAAAACTCGGTATCTTATGTTGCGGTACAGGTATTGGTATTTCAATTGCAGCTAACAAAGTAAAAGGTATTAGGGCAGCAGTTGTTACTGATGAATTTTGTGCTGAAATGACAAGAAGACATAATGATGCAAATATTCTATGCTTAGGTGGTAGAGTAATTGATGAAGAAAAAGCCGTAAAACTATGTGATATATTTTTAAACACAGAGTTTGAGGGTGACAGACATATAAAAAGACTTTCAATGATAGAAGAGATTGAGAATAATTCGTAATTTGATGAAAGAAAAGTGAATAATTAAGAGTGAATAGCGAAGAGTGAAGGAGAAAATCCTTACGGATTTTTTGTTTATAAAGAGCGTTTTTCCTCTGCTGACTGGATACTGCTAACTGACATCTTTTTATTTATAAAGGGCGTTTTTTCTCTGCTGACTGGATACTGCTAACTGACATCTTTTTATTTATAAAGGGCGTTTTTTCTCTGCTGACTGGATACTGCTAACTGACATCTTTTTATTTATAAAGGGCGTTTTT
>CAYJFG010000087.1:0-8118 GCA_964369305.1 uncultured Eubacteriales bacterium | reverse complement strand
TACTGGTATCTGGCGTCTGGTATCTGTTTTTATCTTTTAATTACGAATTATTTATACGAATTACGAATTATTTATACGTATTAATTTTACAAATAAAAAAACCAAAACATATATTTCAATGTTTCGGTTTAATTTTTAAATTTTTTATTCTTCTGTTTCGTCTAAATCTTCATTAGTTCTGTTTTCATATCCCTCTGCTTCGTCCAAAGTTTCATTAAATCTGCTTTCAAATTCCTCTGCTAAAGCGTCTAATAAGTCTTCGTCTTCAACTTCTGTTAGAACTTCGTCGCCGTTATCTTCTACAACTTCAAATATATAATATTCACCACTTGACTCTAGTTGCTCCTCTGGAGTATCAAAAACTGGGAATAAAGCGTAAAATATACCTTTGTCATTTTCGATTACGTCTAAAATTTCAAAGTCATGTTCTGTGCCTTCTTCATCTATAAGCGTAATAAAGTCTGGTGCAAATTCATTATTTTCCATATTATTTACGTCCTTTCATTATAAGTTACTGATGTAATTTAATACAATCTAATTGTAACTTGAACTACACTTTAAGTCAAGTGTTTTTATAAATTTTGCAAAACTTAATTTTACCCTGCGATAACATCGTACATACCAAACATTGGAATCATAATTGATACAACAACTGTACCAACTACTACAGCAAGTACTATAGTCATTGCTGGTGTCATTGCGTCTGTCATACGTTTTGTAGCTTCATTAGCTTGGTCTTCGTAAAGTTCAGACATTTTATTTAAAGAGTCTGTTAGCTGTCCGCTCTCTTCACCTATTCTAATCATAGAAACAAGCAGTGGGTCAAATATTGGCCATCTTGACATAGCAACGTTTATTGGTGTACCAATTTTAACATCTTCTATAATTTGTTGCATACAGTCAGTCATATATAAGTTACCGATAACGTCACGAGCTATTGAAAGTGAATCTACTATACTAACGCCTGCATCTGTTAATGTTGCAAGCATACGGCAGAAACGAGCAACGTATGTAACGCTTAAAACGTTACCAACTATTGGAATTTTTAGCTGATTTTTTGCCCACCACATAGCGGCGGAATCACTATATTTCATTGCAAGTTTCCATGAAATAGCTATTATACCTGCAACTGCAATAACTATGTACCAATAATTAATTAAAAAGTCTGAAACTGAAACTGTCATTTGTGTAATTGCTGGTAGTTCAGCACCAAAAGTATTAAATACACCCTCGAACTGAGGAATAACAACTACTGACAATATAATAATAAGTGCAATAGTTAAAGTTATAAGTATTAAAGGATAAATCATTGCACTTTTTAATTTTGCGTTTAGTGCAACTTCTTTTTCTGTAATTAAGCTTGATTGTTGGAAAGATAAATCAAGACGACCGTTAAGCTCACCTGCTTGAACAATGTTTACTATTAAATCTGGGAATGCTTTGAACTTACCCATTGACGCCGAAAGAGAAATACCGTTATATAAATCCTTGTTCATTTCTTCTAAGATTTTTCTCATGTCTTTATCTTTTTCAGTATCAAGCATAACTTCCATTGCAAGAGATAGAGAAATACCAGCTTTCATCATAATACTCATTTGATGTAATATTGTAAGAACTTTCTTTTTAGGAATTACAACATCGTGTATATCTTTAAAGTTTAAATCTCTTTCCCATAAGTTTTTCGACTTATTCGACTCTGCAGTATCTACAAATTCATCTATTTTAAGTGCTGTTAAACCACGCATTTGTAATAATCTTTTTGCTTCTTCACGTGAATTAGCTGTAATTTCGCTTTTATATTTTTTGTTTTTCTCATTAACGGCAATATATGTGTACTTCAACGCAATTCACCTCTTTCATTTAAAAAAGTTTTTTAGATCTCATAACATTTGCAGATAAAACATCTTCTGAAGCATCAACTGTAAACCTATACTTATCTGCTGTTTCTGATGTAATAAACCCACATTCTAATAAATCTTGTATGCTTGCATTTCTTGTTATCATACCTGTATTTTTATTAAGTTGCATTATTTGTTCCATTTGAGCAATTTTATTTTCACGTATTAAGTTTGCAATAGCTGCATTTACAAACATTATCTCAAACGCACCTATACGCCCTTTAATATCGGCACGTGGTAAAAGCCTTTGAGAAATAACGCATTTAAGCGTTGTTGATATTTGCCCAAGACCTTGTTGTTGTCTGTCGGTTGGGAACATATCTATAAGCCTATCTATTGTTTTTGCAGCACCCTCTGTATGAAGTGTTGCAAATACAAGGTGGCCAGTTTCAGCCGCTGACAAAGCAATGTTCATCGACTCAAGATCTCGAATTTCACCCATTAAAATTACGTCTGGGTCTTCACGTAAAACTGCCCTTAACGCTGTATGGAAAGTTTTACTATCTCTACCAATTTCCCTTTGATTTACAATACATTTAATTGATTTATGTACATACTCGATAGGGTCTTCAATTGTAATAATATGTAAGTCTTCTTTTTTATTTATTTCATTTATAATAGCGGCAAGTGTTGTTGTTTTACCACTACCTGTAGGTCCTGTTACTAAAACTAAACCCTCTTTTAAGCTAAGCACTTTTGATAATGACTGTGGCAAGTTAAGCGAACGCATATCTGGTATTTGAGCATTAACAACACGCATTACTAAAGATGTACCGTAAAGTTGTTTAAATACATTTACCCTAAAACGTCCACAATCCTCTATTGATGCGGCTCCGTCAACATCTCCAGTTTCTAAGTATTTTTTATAAGCATTGTCGGATAAAATGCTTTTCGCACATTGAAGTACTGTTTCATTTGTAAGTACAGGTAATTCATCATAAAACTTAACTTTACCATGTGTTCTTACTGCAGGGTGACTGCCTGTAGATAGGTGTATGTCAGATGCTCCCTTAAGCACGGCATTTACTACAAAACTCTTAAACTCCATAATATAACTTAACTCCTTAATTTATATTTTAATAATCTTCGTCTACTGCTGCATCTACCATAACTGCTACAGAGGTTACACCTTCAAGGACTAAGTGTACTAAGTTATCACGCATGGATATCATACCTTCCCTAATAGCTAAATCATTTAATTGCATTGTGCTTGCATTATTATGTATTGCAGTTTTAATCGCTGGTGTAACCGACAATATTTCGTGAACTGCTATTCTTCCTTTATATCCTATGTTGTTGCATTTTTCACAACCAACACTTTTATACAATTTTAACTTAACTGACTCGTCAAGCCCTAAATAGTTATGCTCTTCTTCACTTGCTGTGTATGGTTCTTTACAATGCGGACAAAGTCTTTTTACAAGTCTTTGCGCACAAACGCCTAGTAACGCCGCTGTTACCATGTAAGGAGCAACGCCCATATCTACTAAACGTACAACTGAACTTGCTGCACTATATGTATGCAGTGTTGATAAAACTAAGTGACCTGTGATAGCGGCACTGGCTGCTATTTCTGCTGTTTCTTTGTCACGAATTTCGCCGACCATTATAATGTCAGGGTCTTGACGAAGAATTGAACGCAGAACTCTTGCAAATGTAAGACCTGCTTTATCGTTTATATCTACTTGGTTTATTCCTGGAACTATCATCTCAACAGGGTTTTCAACTGTTACAATGTTGATGTCATCTCTTTGAACATTTTTAAGTGCTGTGTAAAGTGTTGTAGATTTACCAGAACCTGTAGCACCTGTAACTAGTATAATTCCTCTGTGGCTTTCTAGGAAATGCTCCATTTTTTTTCTATTTTTAGGTAAAAAGCCTATATCGTCTAGGTTTAAGTCAAGACCTAGGGCAGTTGTAATACGTATTACTGTTTTTTCGCCAAATACGCTTGGGAGTACAGATATACGCATATCAACCTCGAAATTTTCTGTTCTATAATTGATACGTCCGTCTTGTGGTACACGTTTTTCGGCGATATTCATACCACCTATAAATTTAATACGGCTTGTTACTGATGGTAAAAGATCGTGTGAAGTTTCCATGTATCTTATTAATGTACCATCTATTCTAAATCTAATAAGCATACTTTTCTCTAGTGCTTCAATATGAATATCACTAGCTTTTTGATAAACAGCCTCTTCTATCATTGTATTAACGAAACGGATAATCGGCTGATCTTCAATAGCTGCTTTATCTTCTTCAAAGTCGTCATTTGAGCCTTTTGTCATTTGTGAAGATACAAACTCTTGTGCCTCGTCAAACGCTTTTTTCGATGTATACAGTTCTCTTTGTTTTGTTTTAATTTCTTCTTCTTCAGCAAGAACTACTGTAACTCTTAACTTTGTATAAACTTGTATAGAAGTTACCGCCTTATAGTCTAGGGGGTCACTCATTGCAATAGTTAAATACTTGCCCTCTCTTGCAATTGGCACACAATTATTAGCAAGTGCAATATTTTCAGGTAGTACACTTATCATTCTTTCTTCTATAGTAATTGTTGATAAGTCCATATACTCTAAAGAAAATTGTTTTGCAAGTGCTTGCATAAGCATTTGTGATGTTATGTGTTCACCCTCGACTAATATTTCGCCGATTTTTTTTCCATTTTCTTTTTGTAATTCTAAACATTGTCCAAGTGTTTTTTGATCAAGATTTCCATCTTTAATCAAAATCTGACCAATTTTTAAGTTTGTTACTCTCAAGTTCTTTCGCCCCTTATAACTTATTTTTAAATCCCTTTTTTTAAATCCTTTTATTTAAATAACGATAAATACGAATTAATAGCATTAAAAATTTGTCCATGCAATAAAAATAGCACGATACTTCCTATTGCAATATACGGACCTAGTGGCAAATAATTTTCTTCAATTTTTTTTCTAATAAATAATATTATAATATGGAAAAACGAAATAAAAACTGATAATGCAAGTGCCACCAATATCATAGGGAACCCAAAAGCTATACCTAGTGCTGCTAACAATTTAACATCACCAAAGCCTATTCCCTCTTTTTTAAACAGTAGTTTGCTTAATAAATTTAACAGTATTAATAATCCACCACCGCATATAGCACCAATTAGACACGCAAAAATGTCTGATATAAAAATTTGCATAGTAAAATAATCTAAAACAGCAAATAAAACGCATAAGACTGCAACAGATATTGTAAGTTCATCTGGTATTATTTTATATTTTGCATCACTTAATGTAATTGCAAATAATGTTGCAATAATTAGAATAAGCAAAAGTGAATATAGTGTCCACCCAAATATAAACACCGTTACACTGTAGCATATCGCTAAGCATATATTAACTACTATGTTATATTTAAATCGAGTTTCTAGCATATCCGCAGTTGGCTCTTCGTTGTAGTCGCAAAACCATCTAGCAGGCACTTTATTAAGTAACCAATAAATAAATTTGCTCATAACTACTGAAATAGCAATTGCTATAAGTACAATCATATGTTTAAGCCTCAGTTGGTGGTTGAGTTGGTTCGCCTGCTTTAAAGTAATATAGCGAAATTGTCATATTAACGCTCATGTCATATTGCGAAATCTCTTCAACTGCTGATGGAGTTGCTGCTGCTAAGTTTATTGTTTCAATAAAATATGCACCTTTTGATGTGTCTTCAAAATACTCTATTATTTCTAATAATTCATCTAATGTTTGTGTTAAAGTTACAGTAGCTGTAACGTAATAAATTTTATTATTTGTTGCACTTGTAAGAGTCGTTTCTGTTTCGCCTGACAAAGTCATTGCTTGAGGTACTACATTTAGCGAATTGAACATATCGTTAAAATCGTTTACTGTGTTTTCACCTATAATAGAGATATCCTCCATCATGCTTTCCCATTGTTCTTCTAAATCTATAACTCTTTGTCTATACGCTTCTATTTGTGCAAGTTTTTGTTCGTACTCTTGAATTTGTGCTGTATCGTCTATATGTTCTTGACGAAGTATTGGTGCTTGCTGTGTGTAAGGTAAAAACACTAGCGGAACAAACGCACCTGTAAGTATTAAAACAATAACTAGTGCTACTGCGTATTTTGGAATAAGTTTACCCATTAAAACCATTATTCAACGCCTCCCTCTTCTTGTTCTAACATATTTACATATTCTTGATTAACTGCAAGTACAACTGTAACTGTTGCGTAATCTTCATCACCTATAGCTACTCTATCGGTATAAGAAAAAGCAATTGCAACGTCGAAGTAGCCGTTTTCTTGTACTTCATCTCTTAATTTAACGTATGTGTCGAAATCCTCAATAGAAAATTGTAACGAGATAGTATTATCTTCATTATCAAATTGTGCTGTATTTCCATGAGGAACGCCTTTTTCTGTATTTAGCACTTGTTCAAATGTTTGCCATACGATGTCGCTAACATCATCTGTTGAAGATGGCAGTTGATTTAAGTCTGACTCTAAATTAGCTATACTGTCAATTAAGTTTGCCTCTTCTTGAATTAGTAATTTAACTTCATCATATTTTGGATCAGCTAAAGTCTTTTTATCAGTATCTTGTTGCCAAAGGGCAAGACCATACATAGCACCGTTATAAGCCATAAAAATACCTGCTAAAGCACAAAGACCTATTGATGCATATTTACCTATATTAGAGTTTTTACTCTTAACACTGTTTATACCACTTAAGAAGTTACATTTATTAACTGTAGCTAAAGATATTACATTAGCAAGCATAAAATAACTTGACGATTTATAACCTAATGAAACGGCTTTCTCTGTTATGTAAGGTATGTTTTCTGGTGTAAACGCAACTCCTACATCTTCTATTTCCATTGTGAAACCAAATTGACGTATATATTTAACAAGTCTTGGCATTAATGCTAGTTGGTCGCATAAATAAACTTTTGTAAGATCTATTTTTTTACTAACAAGCACCATTCTTAAGTTTCTTAAAACGTCACCTGTAGCATAATCTAGTACACCTTGTATGCTTCTTGTTGTAACTGCTGAATATTCGTTATTTTCTAAAGCTCTTACAACACCCTCATTTTCAACAAGTTTTAATGCTTCTGTAAATGCTATATTTTTTTCCTCTGCTATAAGCCTTGCAATTTCAGGCATAGGAGAATCAAAAATTTGTGAATATATAACTGCTCCATTATCTATAACTATAATCCTAATAGCAGTAAAATCTATACTAAAAACACAAACAGCTTTATTAACGCTATTTATGTAACTTGAACTATGAATAATTGCAGCACCTTGAGGTATAATTTTTGTGATACGCATATGATGTTTTGCAAATGCTTCTTTTACATCTTTTATTAAGTTTAAGTGCATAGCAAATAAAACAGCGTTTAAGTCAACGTTAGCTGTTTTACTTTGACCATATGGAACGCCATATTCGTAATTTACTATTGAGTAATTGGAAACACTTTCAGAAACTACAGTTTCAGTTTCTAAAACGGCAAAAGAATCTAGGAATTTTTGCTTTGCAGCAGCGTGTTGGTATTCTTTAAAAGCGATTGTATTATTATCTGGAACTAGTATAATTTCTGCTATTTCCATTCCGCTACTTCTAATGCTATCATTTACAAATGATGCAAAGTCATCAACTTTTGTAAATGCTTGTTCTTGTAATTCTTTTGGTAATTCATATGTATATGGTTCGCTGAAAATAACTTGCTCTGTTACATTTTGCTTAGACTTTAAACCTGATTGTTGTAAGCCAGTTGGCTTTTTTGTTTCCGCACCTGTTAAGTAAATAAGTTCATTACATACTTGAACAATAATAAATTTCAAATTAAGCACCACCTAATAAACATTATAATTTACTTTACATTATATCACAATGGTACTATAAAGGCAATTATAATATATGTAGATATTTCTATATTAATTTTGTACAATATGGCTACTGAGCATATTTTTTAATATAATATTCATTTATATTAACATTGTTTTTTGTCATGTTATACAAAACATTGAAAATTTTTTAAACAATTACCGAAGTTGTATTTTTTAAAGAATTGCACACTATCCGTAATTCGTAATTCATAATTAAAATACAAATGAATAATTCGTAATTCGTAATGGGTAATGCGTAATTCGTAATTCGTAATTCGTAATGCGTAATGCGTAATTCGTAATTAAAAGACAGAAACAGATACCAGACGCCAGATACCAGTG
>CAYJFG010000086.1:2425-8199 GCA_964369305.1 uncultured Eubacteriales bacterium | reverse complement strand
CTATAGATGATAAAAACTTATCAAAATCGTAGCTTTCAATTGTATTAAGTGTTTTATCTTCTTCTCCTACTATCCAATCAAAACTGCCGTCTTCGCCAGATATATAACCGTCAAGGCTTACTGCTAAATTCAAAATAATTTTACCATTCATTTTTATAACTCCTATACTTTAAATAATAGTTTATAATTCCCTAATAATAGAGAATTATAAGCTTATTTTAATTAATTCATAGCTGATTTAATATTTTTTACATAGTCGCAAACTGGTTTTATACAATCGTTTCTATTATTAACCATTATTTGTACAAGTTCAGGACCTGATATAATGCCATCGCAAATTTTTGTAGCTCTGCTTATGTGGTCTGTGTTAGAAATACCAAATGCAAATGCTACTGGGATATCTTTTACATCTTTAACTGCATTTACAACAGTTTGCATAAAGCTTTCTATTTCGTCCATATTGTATGAGAAACCAAGAGGAGGTATACAATATAAGAAACCGCTTGCATTTTCCGTAATTAACTTAATTCTATTAATTGAAGTAGGTGTTATCATAAAGATTAGGCTAACACCATATTTTTCGCAGTAAGGTAAAAATTCGTCTTTTTCTTCAACTGGAATATCTGGAACAATTACATAATCAATATTTAAGCTTTGCATTTTTGAGAAGAATTTATCTTTACCATATACATATAAAGTATTTGTGTAAGAGTATAATGCAATTTTTACATCTGTTTCTTTTCTTGCTTCTTCAATTGCGTTAAAAACTTCGTCAGTTGTTATGTTTTTTGAAAGTGTTTCCTCAAAAGTTAATGCAGTACATTCAGCATCTGCTACTGGGTCAGAAAATGGTAATGCAACTTGTATAATATCTGCACCGTTTTTAGCCATTTCTATTATTAAATTTTTTGTTGTTTCAAGATTTGGATAACCTGCTGTTATAAAAGGTATATAAGCTTTGTTTTCAAATATATTACTCATTAATGTCAACCCCCCTATATCTTGCGATAGCGGCAACGTCTTTATCGCCTCTACCTGATAAGTTTACTACTATAATTTTGTCACTACTCATAGTTCTTGCTTTTTTAATAGCATATGCAACGGCGTGTGAACTTTCTATTGCAGGTATAATACCCTCAACTTTTGATAAATATTCAAAAGCGTCTACTGCTTCGTCATCAGTAATAGCAACATATTCAGCTCTGCCTATATCTTGTAAATGTGAATGTTCAGGGCCAACACCTGGATAGTCAAGACCAGCTGAAATTGAATAAACAGGAGCAATTTGACCATAATCGTCTTGGCAAAAATATGTTTTCATTCCGTGGAAAATACCAATTGTACCTGTTGATAAAGTAGCTGCGTGTAAATCTGTATTAATACCTTTACCAGCCGCCTCGCAACCAATTAACTCAACGTCTTTTTCGTCTATAAACTCAGCAAAAGCACCAATTGCGTTACTACCGCCACCAATGCACGCTATAACTGCATCTGGTAGACGCCCTTCTTTTTCAAGAATTTGTGCTTTTATTTCTTTACTAATAACGCTTTGGAAGTCGTGAACAATTAAAGGGAATGGGTGAGGACCAACGGCTGAACCTAAAACGTAGTGAGTATCTGAAATTCTTCTAGTCCATTCTTTTAAAGTTTCGTTTACGGCATCTTTTAAAGTTCTTGTACCTGTTGTAACTGCATTAACTTTAGCACCAAGAAGACGCATTCTATAAACGTTTAACGCTTGTCTTTGAGTATCTTCTTCGCCCATGAAAATTTCACATTCTAAACCCATTAATGCAGCTGCAGTTGCTGTAGCAACACCATGTTGACCAGCACCAGTTTCAGCTATAACTCTTTTTTTGCCCATTTTTTTAGCCATTAAAACTTGACCTAAAACGTTATTTATTTTATGTGATCCAGTGTGATTTAAATCTTCCCTTTTAAAATAAATTTTTGCACCTTTTAAGTCTTTTGTCATTTTTTCAGCATAATAAAGTAGAGAAGGTCTACCAGCATACTCTTTTAAAAGTGTATCAAATTCTGCTAAAAATTCAGGGTCGTTTCTGTAGTGTTCATAAGCATTTGTTATTTCATGAATAGCTTCCATTAATAATTCTGGAATAAACTGCCCACCATGAACACCGTATTTACCATTATTCATTTTGTCCACCTAACCTTTTTGATTAATTTTTATAAATAAAAAAAGCCTCTATCCCTAAAAATAGGGACAAAAGCTGAATTACTTCTGCGGTACCACCCAAATTGACGTTATACGCCCACTCTTGCATACAATTAATAATATGCTCCTTGTTTGTAACGATAAAGGAAATTACCGTCAACGCCTACTAAATTACTCGTTCGGGTTGCCCTCGCAAGACCATTCAAAAGCCAACAATTATAGCCTTGCACCTAACGGCTACTCTCTAAAAATTAATTGAAATTTTACTTTTCTTGTTCATCGGTTTAAAGTTTTATTACAAATTCAGTATACACAAGAAAAATAATTTTGTCAATACTTTTTTAAAATTTAATTTATATTTCTAAGTTGTAATATTAACAGTCGCACTTTTTTGTATAATCTTGCAACTTTTAGCTTATTTTAATAAATCCAAAATATGTAAACCTTTATAATTTATGCAAATTATCGTAATATAAAAAAATGTATATAAAACTAAAGCGGTATCATTTAACAAAAGTTTAGAAAAGTTTATTATATGTATAGAAGATTGCAAATAGTAAAGGAGGTTGTTTTATGGCAATTTTTAAAAAGTCGGCAGTAGAAAAAAATGCACAGGGAATGACAATTATTGACGGTGCGGCGTTAAAAAGAAAAAGAAAATTACAAGAAAGAATATTAATTTTTGGGTTTCTTTTAATACCGATTATTCTTTTGTTAATGTTTGCGTATTATCCGCTTGCAAGGCTAATAGAGATTAGCTTAACAGACTGGAACGGATTATCAGACACATCAAACTTTGTGGGTTTTGAAAATTATATAGATATTTTCACTGATGGCGAAATCATGAGTGCGTTTCTAAATAATGGTGCTTACATAATTGTAGCTTTAATTCAACAGTTTATAGGTCTTTTCTTAGCTACACTGCTAGATAGTAACTTAAAGTTCAAAAAGATGACAAGGTCAATTGTATTTATGCCATACATCATTAATGGTGTTGCGGTTGCGTTCATATTTAACTATATGTTTGACTTTACAAATTCACCTATTAACGTATTTTTAGCATCAATAGGTCTTGAAGATATGGCTGTTAGATTTTTAGGGGCTGAATATTCTTCAAACTTCTGGCTTGCTTTTATTAGCTTCTGGAGATATGTAGGTTACACAATGGTAATTTACTTAGCAGCACTGCAATCAGTACCAAGCGAAGTGTATGAGGCAGCAAGGATAGATGGAGCTAATTTCTTCCAAACAGTAATGAAAATAACATTACCAAACATTAAAACAATGTTTAATATTTCATTGATATTAAGTATCAACGGTGCGTTGCAGGCGTACTTTGAACCATTCATTTTGACAAAAGGTGGACCAAACGGCAGAACTGATACATTTATAACAAAGTCACTTGCTTTAGCGTTTGACTACAATAAATTCGGAAAAGCCGCCGCCATGGGTGTAATACTCTTGTTTATTATTATAGCTATTGTGCTTGTTCAAAAAGCAATCTTTAGAGAAAAGGAGTAAGATATGAAAATCAAAAAAAATAAATTAAAAAATCACGACCAACAAGCTACGTTTCAGCTAAAAGGGTTTGGCAGATTTGGTGGATATTTTGTATTAATATTTTTCGTATGCTTAATACTCGGGCCACTTTTCATAGTATTAAACGTTTCGTTTAAAAGCATGGAAGAATACTTAAATAACGGTGTTTATTCTATAGCCGAAAACTTCTTCAACATCTCAAACTACATAGAGGCTTTTGAAACTGGCGGATTCTTACAAGCGTTTGCAAATACAGGTATACTACTTGTTACTTGTGTGCCAATCTCAATTTTAATGGGTACAATGGTTGCGTATATTCTTGATAGATTTACTTTCAAATTCAAAAAAGCTATATTTACAGCTTTCGTAGTGCCAACATTTATACCAATGATGACGGTTTCAATTGCAACATTTACAATTATTAGAATGCTTGGTTTATACAACTCTATATTTGCAGGTATATTAATTTATATAGGTTCAGACATTGTACAAATTTATATTTTCTTACAATTTATGAAACAAATACCAATCGCAGTAGATGAAAGTGCAATGATAGATGGTGCATCTAAATTTAGAATTTTCTATTCAATAATTTTACCACAATTAAGACCAGCGATAGCTACAGCTGCTATTTTAAAAATACTTGCAATATATAACGACTTCTTTACTCCATACTTATATATGCCAGATAGCGAACTTAAAACAGTGGCAACCGCACTTAATAGCTTCTCAGGTGATAAAATGGCGAACTGGCCGTTAATGTCAGCAGCTATTATATTTGTTGCAATACCAACAATTGTTATTTACATATTATTACAAAAACACATTATAGGTGGCGTTACAGACGGTGCTGTTAAATAATGAAAAAATATTACTTAACAGATATAAATTATTTTAAAATTCACGGTAGAACAACAAGTGATTTAAAACCTTTAAATTTATTCTGGTCGGGTAGTGGATTAGAACTTGCGTGTAGTGGAACACAGCTTTGGGTAAATCTAAATTCAGATTATAAAAGTTTTGAACCATGGTTAATTATTAAATTAAATGATGAATTTATAAGTAGACAGATGGTAACAAAAGGTAGACATAAAATTTGTGTTTACAGAGGAATGTCTGCAAATGTAATAAAGAAAGTTGAAATCATCAAAGACACGCAAGCCATGAGTGGAGATAGTAACCATTGCTTACAGATTGAAAGTATAGTAAGCGATGGTTCTTTTCATGAATGTACCACATACCCTATGAAAATAGAGTTTATAGGTGATAGCATTACTTGTGGTGAAGGTGCTATAGGTGCTAAATGCGAAAGTGACTGGACGACAATGTTCAAAACAACGCATGGTGCATACCCTGAAATGGTTAGTAAACATTTTAATGCACAGTTTAATATTATAGCTCAAAGTGGTTGGGGTATATGTGCTGGTTGGGATAATAACCCAAACACAACAATGCCAGAAATTTATGATAAAGTTTGTGGTGTTCTAAATGGTAGAAAAAACTTTGAACTAGGTGCAAATGAATTACACAATTTTTCAAAGTGGCAACCAGATATTATAGTAATAAACTTAGGAACAAATGACGATAGTGCTTTTAATCAAACTGAGTTTATAGACGAATTTAACGTAAGTCATAAACTAGAGTTTGAAAATGAAAATCATAAAAACAAATTTATAAAAAAGGCAGAAACTTTTATAAAAAATGTACGTGAAAATAATAAAAATGCTCATATCGTATGGTGCTATGGAATGCTCGGCACACGATTAAAACCACTGATAAATGAGGCAATTTTAAATTGTAAAGACGATAACATAGACTTTTTATTACTAGACGAAATGACAGAAAATACAGTAGGTTCTTTAAATCACCCAGGGCAAAAAAATCATGCTCAGGCTAGTGAAAAATTAATTAAATATATTGAAAATTTAAAAGCGAGGAATTATTTATGATACATAACGAATATTTAAATGCAGTGAAAAAGTACGAACAAATTATAAACAAAAAGAATATAAAAGCAGACTTTTACAATGGTATTTATGATAGATATGTTAATCCAGTT
>CAYJFG010000086.1:0-2415 GCA_964369305.1 uncultured Eubacteriales bacterium | reverse complement strand
AATCATATTCCACCAACATGGAAATTTGATTTAAACTCAGAAACAAACCCATACTTTATGGAACGCCTTGGAATAAATGCAGTATTTAACGCAGGTGCTATATATTTAGATGGTAAATATTATCTAGTAGCAAGAATTGAGGGTAACGACCGTAAATCTTTCTTTGGTGTAGCACAAAGTGATAACGGTATTGATGGCTTTAAGTTTTGGGATTATCCAATACAATTACCAGATACAGAAGTTGACGAAACAAACGTATATGATATGCGACTAACTAAACATGAAGACGGCTATATTTATGGTGTTTTCTGCTCAGAAAGCAAAGACAACACAATAAATGATTTAAGTGCAGCAGTTGCAGATGCAGGAATTGTACGCACAAAAGACTTAAAAACATGGGAACGTCTACCAAACTTAGTAACAAAAAATAGTCCACAACAAAGAAATGTTGTACTCCACCCAGAATTTGTAGACGGCAAATATGCTTTCTACACACGCCCAATGGATAGCTTTATAGATACAGGCAGTGGCGGTGGAATAGGCTTTGGCTTATGTGATGATATAGAAAATGCGTTTATTGAAGAAGAAATTATCACAAGCAAAAGAGTATACCACACAATAACAGAGGGTAAAAACGGAGCAGGTGCAGTACCATTTAAAACTGAAAAAGGATATATCCATATAGCACACGGCGTTAGAAATACAGCAGCAGGACTTCGCTATGTAATATATGCATTTGCAACAGATTTAAAAGAGCCTACAAAAGTAATTGCTGAGCCATCAGGCTTTTTAATTGCTCCACTAGGCGATGAAAGAACTGGTGACGTTGACAACGTAGTATTTACAAATGGTGCAATAATCAACGAAAATGGCGAACTATTTATTTACTATGCATCTTCAGATACACGCTTACACGTAGCAACAACTACAGTAGACAAAATACTAGATTACGTATTTAACACACCAAAAGACCCGCTAAGAAGTGTACTTTGCGTTAATCAAAGATGCGACATGATAAGAAAAAATTTAGAATTACTAGAAAACAATAAATAATTGAGGTGCTACAATGAAAAATGAAATGATTTCAATGCTAAAAGAAAACATAATACCTTTTTGGAGTAACTTAAAAGACGAAGAAAACGGCGGTTTTTATGGTAGAGTTGATTTTGATTTAAAAGTTGATAAATCGCACGACAAAGGCGTTATATTAAACAGTAGGATTTTATGGTTTTTTAGTAAAGCACATTTATTTTTTAAAGACGACATAACATTAAATAGTGCAAACCATGCTTACAATTTTATGATAAATAAATGTATGGATAAAGAAAATGGCGGTGTTTATTGGTCGCTTAATTATAAAGGTGAAGTGCAAGAAGATATAAAACACACATATAACCAAGCTTTTGCAATATATGCTTTAAGTGCATATTATGAAGCTACAAAAAATGAAAATGCTTTAAATCAAGCGTTTGAACTTTATAATATTATTGAAAGTAAATGTAAAGATATTGGCGGATATCTTGAAAGTTTTAGTAAAGAATTTAAACTTGAGGATAATGAGAAACTGAGCGAAAACGGAGTTATTGCGTATCGCACAATGAATACACTTTTGCACGTATTTGAAGCATATTCAGCTTTATATGAAATTACAAAAGACGAAAAAGTCGGAAATAGTATGAGGTTTATTTTAGACATCTACATTAATAAAGTATTTAACTATGAACTTATAAGACAAGAGGTATTTTTTGACAAAGATTATAATTCTATAATAGATTTACATTCTTATGGCCATGATATTGAATCAGCATGGCTTATGGAGTGGGGAACATCACTTTTAAATGATGAAGAACTTATGGGAAAAGTAAGCGATATTTCTACAAAAATGGCTGATAAAGTTTTAGAAAAAGCGTACCGTAAAAATAGTATATATAACGAAAATGAAAACGGCGAAGACGACAAAACAAGAGTATGGTGGGTGCAAGCTGAAGCGGTAGTTGGTTATATTAATGAATGGCGAAAAAATCCATCTCAAATCATTTATAAAAATGTAGCTGAAAAGATTTTTAAATTTATAAATAAAAGAATGATAGATGAAAGAAGTAATTCCGAATGGTACTGGGAAGTTGACGATAATTTAGAACCAACCTCAAAAAAAGATATTGTAGAACCATGGAAATGCCCATACCATAACGGAAGAATGTGCCTAGAAATAATTCGCAGATTATAAAATTTGACATTATAACAACAAAATTTAAACGAGGCACAATTTATTTGTAGGGGCGGTTAAAAATTTACAATAAAACGTGCAGATGTGGGGCTTGTGGTTCTACTCTTGCCGTTGGAATTAGTGAAAAATGAAGAGTGAATGTGAAAATCCTTACGGATTTTTTGTTTATAAAGGGCGTTTTTTCTCTG
>CAYJFG010000085.1:0-8294 GCA_964369305.1 uncultured Eubacteriales bacterium | reverse complement strand
AGAAGCTAGAAAAATAACAATATCAGATAATGGTATTGGTATGAGCGAAAAAGAACTTGAAGAAAATCTAGGTGTAATTGCAAAAAGTGGCTCACTACAATTTAAAAAAGATGTTGAAGATAAAAAAGACGTTGATATTATAGGTCAATTTGGTGTAGGTTTTTACTCAGCGTTTATGGTTGCAGAAAATGTAACAGTAATTTCAAAAAGCTATGGAAGTGAACAAGCATATAAATGGACATCAAACGGTGCAGACGGTTACACAATTGAAGCTTTCGAAAAAGATAGCATCGGTACAGATATAATAATGACTGTAAAAGAAGATAACGAAGATGAAAATTACAGTTCTTATTTAGAAGAAAGAAAAATTAGAGATTTAATTAAAACATATTCAGACTATATAAGATACCCTATAGTTATGGAAGAAACAACAAACGTTAATACTGCAAAAGACGATGAAGAACCAAACTTTGAAGAAGTAAAAGAAAGAAATACTGTAAATAGTATGGTTCCAATTTGGCAAAGAAGTAAATCAGAAGTAAGTGATGAAGATTGCTCAAATTACTATAAAGAGCATTTTTATGATTATACAGACCCACTATCAGTTATTAGAGTAAACGCTGAGGGTACAGTATCATATAAAGCTATGCTATTTATACCATCAACTCTACCTATGGGTTACTACTCAAAAGAAGTTGAAAAAGGGTTGCAACTATATTCAAGTGGCGTTATGATTATGGAAAAATGCGATAAATTAATCCCAGATTACTTTGCATTTGTAAAAGGTGTTGTAGACTCTCCAGACTTATCTCTAAATATTTCAAGAGAACTTTTACAACATGATAGACAACTAACAATAATCGCTAAAAATATAGAGAAAAAAGTAAAAACTCAGCTTATTAAACTGCTTGAAAATGATTTTGATAAATATTTAGATTTCTGGAAAAATTTCGGCAGACATATAAAATATGGAATAGCTAGTAATTACGGTATGCATAAAGATGTATTACAAGATTTAGTGCTTTTCAGTAGTTCAAAAAGCGAAAAAGCTACAACTTTAAAAGATTACGTTTTAAGAATGAAAGAAGACCAAAAATATATTTACTATGCGTGCGGTAGCTCAGTTGCTCAAATTTCAGCATTGCCACAAACAGAAATTTGCAAAGAAAAAGATTTTGAGGTTTTATATTTAACAGAAGATATAGACGAATTTACAGTACAAATGTTACGTGAGTTTGGCGGTAAGGAGTTAAAATCTATAACAGCTGAAGATGCGATGTTACAAAGTGAAGAAGAGAAAAAAGAAACAGAAAAACAACAAGAAGAAAACAAAGATATCTTAGAGTTTATAAAAACATCTCTTGATGGTAAAATTGTTAAAGCAGTTATTTCTGATAAGTTAAAATCACACCCAGTTTGTATGTCAGCTCAAGGTGCTGTATCGATTGAAACAGAAAAATATTTCCTATCAGTTCCAACAGAAGATAAACCAAAAGCACAAAAAGTGTTAGAACTTAATATCAACCATAAAGCATTTGAAACTATTAAAAATATGCAAGAAAGCGACCCTGAAAAAGCTAAAAAATATGCAGAAATTTTATATAATCAAGCTTTATTAATAGCAGGACTTCCAATTGAAGACCCAGTTGCATTCTGCGATAATATTTGCGAAATGATTTAAAAATCAATGATAAAACCATTTATAAAAATGGAGGTACACTATGAGTATATCAAAAGCATGGAACTGGAAAGAAGAAAAATCAAATATATGGTTACAACCGTCAGAGGAAAGCTACTTTATCGCAAATACATGGAAACAACGAGGCGTTAAAAAAGTTTTAGACTTAGGGTGTGGGCTTGGGCGTCACTCAATACTTTTTGCAAAAACTGGATTTCAGGTTAGTGCATTAGATTTATCAGTAGACGCTACAAACCATTTAAAAAAGTGGGCAAAAGATGAAAATTTAGCAGTTGATGTAAAAAATGCTGATATGCTTAATTTACCATATGAAGATAATACATTCGATGCACTTTTTGCTATGCACGTTATTTCTCATACGGATACAGAAAATTTCAAAAAAATATTAAATGAAATGACAAGAGTGTTAAAAGTAGGTTCTCAAATCTTTGTAACATTATGCTCTAAAGATACATGGTCGTTTAAAGACTCAGGATATCCAAAGCATGATGAAAACACTGTTATAAAAATTGAAGATGGACCAGAAAACGGAATACCTCATTTTTATGTTACACTTGATGATATTTTAATTTTGTTTAAAGATTTTGAAATTGAACGAATACGCCATATAGATGATTGCTATTTTGACAATGCGATAAGAAATAGTAAGCATTATTTTATAACAGCAAAACTCAAAAATAAAATTTAACTTTATATACCATTAATTTAAGAAATGTACTCTTGAATTAATGGTATATTTTTAGGAGTATAATTTGACTTTGTTACTTATAAATACTATAATTAAATAAAGTAAAAAAGAGGTGGGACGTTTATGGAAATAGCAATAATAATTTTAGTATTAATTTCTTGCGGGTTGCTTTTTATGTTGATTAATAAAGTAAATGCACTTAGTAAACTTCAAAACGAAAAGGAAGAAAATCAATTTAATATTAATGAACTAAAGAACATTTTAGAAGAACAAAACAGAATATTAAGAAATGAAATGGCAAACTCAACGCAAAGTAGCGTTGTGAATTTAGGTGGTATGTTATCTGAAAATATTAAAAATTCAGGTGAATACCAAAGAGAAAACTTGTTAAAAATTGAAAAAACTTTAAACGCTTTTTCAATTCAAAGTGAGCAAAAACTTGAAAATATAAGAAAATCTGTAGAAACTAAGCTTACATATCTTCAAGAAGATAATAACAAACAGCTTGAAAAAATGCGTAACACTGTAGACGAAAAACTTCAAAAAACACTTGAAGACAAAATGACACAATCTTTTGCATTAGTAAATGAAAGGCTTGAGCAAGTTTATAAAGGTCTTGGAGAAATGCAAAGCCTTGCAAACGGTGTAGGAGATTTAAAAAAGGTTTTATCAAACGTTAAAACTAGAGGTATTTTAGGAGAAATCCAACTTGCATCTATATTAAAAGAGATTTTATCATCAGAGCAGTATGAAGAAAATGTTGTTACAAAAAAAGGGACAAGAAATGTAGTTGAATTTGCAATAAAGCTACCAGGAGATGATGAAAACTTTATATTTTTGCCAATCGATGCAAAATTCCCAGCAGATACATACCAAAACTTATTAAATGCATATGATACTTTAGATAAAACGATAGTTGCAAAAGCTACTAAAGACCTAATAGCAACTATTAAAAAAGAAGCTAAAGATATAAGAGATAAATATATTGACCCACCAAACACAACAGACTTTGCAATTATGTTTCTACCAATTGAGGGTTTATACGCACAAGCAGTTAATAATGGACTTGTTGAAATTTTACAACGTGAATATAAAGTAAATATTGCAGGTCCTAGTACTATGGCAGCCCTTTTAAATAGCTTGCAAATGGGATTTAAAACGCTTGCAGTTCAAAAGAGAAGTGCCGAAGTTTTCAAAGTTTTAGAAGAAGTAAAAACAGAGTTTGATAAGTTTGCAGACGCTTTAGAAAAGACACAAGGTGCAATTGATAAAGTAAATACAGAGCTAGATAAATTAGTAGGTGTACGCACTCGTCAAATGCAAAAGAAATTAACAGGCGTATCAAAATATACAATTGAAAGTAACGTTAAACTTATAGAAAGCAAAAAAGAATGAATTTATCCCCTAAATTAGGCAATACTTAAAATGTAAAGCTTCATAATTTAGGGGGATTTTTTATGCAATATAATAAAGTTGAAATTTGCGGTGTAAATACAGCAAAAATTAAAGTTTTAAAAGAGAGCGAAAAAAGAGAACTACTCCACATCATAAACAACGGAACACAAAAGGAGCGAAAAAAAGCAAGGGACGAAATGATAAACGGCAATTTACGTTTAGTATTAAGTGTAATTCAAAGATTTAACAACAGAGGAGAAAACCCAGACGATTTATTCCAAGTAGGGTGCATAGGGCTTATAAAAGCAATTGACCATTTTGATGTAACGCTAGATGTAAAATTCTCAACTTATGGAGTACCTATGATAATAGGAGAAGTAAAAAGGTATTTAAGAGATAATAATGCCGTAAGAGTAAGTAGAAGTATAAGAGATACAGCGTATAAAGCAATGCAAGTGAAAGAAGAATTGATTTTAAAATATAATAAAGAACCGACAATTGAGCAAATAGCACAAGTTCTTGAAATTCCAAAAGAAAACGTAGTGCTTGCACTCGAGGCGATAGTTGAACCTGTTTCACTTTATGAACCAGTCTTTTCAGATGGTAACGACACAGTTTTTGTAATGGACCAAGTAGGCGACAAAAACGACGATAAAGCGTGGCTCGATGAATTATCACTTAGGGAAGCTATGAAAACACTTTCTCCTCGAGAAAAAAAGATTATAGGCTTACGTTTTTTTAAAGGGAAAACTCAAATGGAAGTTGCAAACGAAATTGGAATTTCTCAAGCACAAGTATCACGAATTGAAAAAGGTGCATTAAAGCATATTAAAAAAGACATATAATAAATAAGCCTACAGACTAAAATTAATCTGTAGGCTTATTTTTATAATATATTTATATTGAATAATTTTATAGCATTTTTATACATAATATTTTCATAATCATTTTGAGGGATTAGACTATTTAATTTGTAAAAGTAGTCTTGATATATACAGCGTTCACCCTTTTTATTATGTGCTAAAGTGTCTTTGCCGTCAATAGGATTATCAGTTCCAAACAACAGTTTATCGCTACTATTTTTTTGTAAAAACTTCAAAGTGCTTTCCATGTCAACCCATGTAGTATCGCCATATAAGTTAGGTAATTTAGAAATTAATTCAATAGCTTTTTCATGGTTAGTTCCTAAATCCATATGAACCATAACAAAATTGACATTCGGAAATTTTTTAGCTACATTGTAAACCCTTTGAGATGATGCGTTATCATTTCCGCCAGTATGAGTTACAACTGGAAGTGAAAAACGCTCAGCCATTTCAAAATAAGGGTAATTGCTTACACTGTCAAATGGCAAACCACTATGATAAGGGTGGAATTTTATATAGTATATATATTTTCTGTTTTCTTCAATTATTTTAATTAAATTTTCGTTACAACTTTCATTTTCAGGACGTACCCAAACTCCAGCACCTAAAATATTCGGATATTTTTTAACAAAAGTTAAAACTCGCTGTAAACATTCAATTTGTGTTTTTAAAAACTTTGTAGGTAGTGGTGTTTGATTATGATGTAGGTAAGCTGCGTCACAATTGCTAACTAAAGTAAAATCAATATTATATTTATTAATTGAATATAATAGATTTTCCTCTGTCATATCAAAGTCTAAAGACTCTCCGCCTATATGTGCGTGTGTGTCTATAATCATTAAGTATCATTCCTTTTAAGTAGTTTTTCTTATTATAACGTCCCTTGTTATTTTTATAAGTCCAGCTAAACAAATACCAGCAGTTAGCATAAATACAATAGCGAATAAAATATTATTATCAGTAAAAGCGTGAATAGTTCCATATACTAAAAGTGCAATTAGAGATAAGTAAAATAAAGTGATTATACCTAATAATATGTATCTAACTGGTTTAGGTAAGAAATTCGATTTTGTACCCTCAACTGTAGCTTCGAGTAAAAACTCGCATATAAATTCAATAATAATTTCCATTAAAATCCTCCTATATCAAATTATGTTTCTATTTTAATAGCTAAATAGAAAGCTAAAGTAGTTAATTTTTAGTTTCGGAAATAAATTTCTTTACAAACTATTATATCATATTATGACAAAATTTCAAGATATTTCATAGATTGAAAATACTTTTTTCAAAATTACGATATTATCTGACACACTTTTTCTACATAATTAAACCATTTTAAGTTTATTTTCTAAGTGTAAATGTGAACAAAGAGGTTATCGCAATGTATATAGTGTTGATTATTTAATAAATTGGAAACAAAATATGAATATATTCGTATTGACTAATGTTTAAACAATGTTTATAATGATTTCATAATCATTTGTAAAACTGGTTAAATTTATTTATATTAAACATGAGGGGGATTTTTAAATGAAAAAAAATATTTTAAAAAAACTTACAGCCACTATTCTATGTATTTGCATAGTCTCAACTACCTTCATTACGGCAAACGCTTTTGCTGTTAGCACAATGATTACAGCAAAAGTTGCGTCTAACCTAATGGCGTCTAGGATGATGACCATTGGTAAAGTACTAACATTTGTTGCCGATACTACAGCAACTGATGTTGACGACAAAGTGGCAGATACTCTTTATAAATGGGTGCTAGGTGGAGAAACTCAAGCAGCTATTAATGAAATACAAGAGTTATGCGAAGAAATAATACATCAAATTAATATCATAGACGAAAAAATGGATATTTATTATAGCGAAATAGAAGCAATGATAGCAGAACAAGAGCTTATAGACGCTAAAAATGAATTTGAAAATACATGGACATCAGATGTTGCTAAGATAATTGAACAAAACAATGTAAACATCGCACTTGATTCTTACAAAAAATACTTAGATGCTGGTACTCAAATTACAAGTGGCGAAAAAACAGAAACTACAGATTTTGACCAAGCAGGCAAAGATATGTTTGAAAGCTTTGTAGATATTTACACTTCTATTAAGCCAAGTTTTGATTTTGATGTGACAGACGAAGAAATTAAAGAAGCAATTTATTCAGATACTACTATCGACAATGCAATTATTAATGTTATAGAAAACTTATCGCTAAGTTTATTAGAAGAAAATAGTTATGCAGACCACGCTGCACATTTAGCGTATTTATCTTATGAAACTTCCCACGACCAATACAATTTTGTATATAATGCGATGAGCAATCAAATCAATCAAATTATATTAGTAGAGATGATGTATCAAGAATTTTTATCACAAAGGGAAGAGTACTTTGAAGCTACAAGACCAAACGACGAAAGTATCTCTAATGCTTTAAACAAATATAACGAATACTTTAATTTACTTAACCAAAGAACATCAGAAAGTATATCTGACTATGTTGTAAGTGACTTAACAGTATCAGCATCAACCTCTCTTAAACTTTCTGACTATATGAAAGAAGAAGATGTTATAAATGTTACTCTTACTAATACAGTATATGATGATATGTATCTATATTCTGGCCATGTAAATGACCCTTACCACCATATAAAAGCTGAGTATATTGATCAAAAAGAAGTTTTTACAAAAGTTGGTTATATAGATAATGGTAAAATAGTTCAGTACCTAATATGGAAACCTAATAGTGTTGACGAAATGCAAACAGATAATTTAACACAAAGAGTTACAGGTTTGTATATAGCAGGAGCTCACTATCCTCCTAGTATGGATCTTAAAAACATAACTGATGGAAAATACACAGACGGTCTTAATAACTACGAAACAATGGATACTATTGATAGTTTAGACTTTGTTATAAATACTAATTCATTTGCAAGAAATGGTTCTTCAGTTGTAAATTTCTTTAGTGAATATATAGATGAGTCGCAAGGTAATGGATTTTATTTTTTAACCAACGACGTAAAGACACTTATAGGGCTTAAAGATGCAGCAGAAATTACTACAATAGATGGCTTTGCTCAACAACCAGGAACTGCGTTATCTTCACATATACTATTAACTAAAGATTTAGTAGAGGGCGACAGGTTCGGTTTTATACTAGAGTTGAAAACCGATGAATATAAAGTTACATTTAACACAAGCCAAAATCATTCACAAGTGAATATCACAGGTTCACAACATTTAAATTTTGAAAATGAAAATAGAAAAGATATTACTACTGTTCCAACAGATAGGGTAAATATTTCTGCAAAAGCTGATAATGGATATGTTATTTCTGATGTAGTATTAAGAAGAAATAACGACGCTAAAACAGATGAAGTTTTATTTACTGGACAAGAGCTAATGTCTATGATAACTCCAGATGAAAACGGATATTATAATTTTGATGTTGTTGTGCCATATTCAAACTCTCAATTAATAGTTAATACAAAGCAAAAACGTTCGTTAAGTGTAGAAAACACTAACAACATGGACGGTACACTTACAATAGCTGACTCTAGTATAAATGAGTACTATGTGTCAGGTGATGAAGTTACAGTTACAGCAGATAACTTAGTATCTAAAGCATTTGTAGAATATG
>CAYJFG010000084.1:0-8329 GCA_964369305.1 uncultured Eubacteriales bacterium | reverse complement strand
AATTATGCCAATTATGGGTTATAATTTTGGTGCTAGAAATAAAGAAAGATTATTAAAAGCTTTAAAAATTGGTATTTTAATTGCTTTTGTAATTATGGTGGTTGGTACACTTTCTTTTTCAATATTTGCAAAAGAATTACTGCTTATGTTTGAGGCTGATGAAGATATGCTCGAAATTGGTGTTGGAGCATTTAGAACAATTTGTTGGAACTTTTTGCCAGCAAGCGTTATTATAGTTATGATAGCGTATTTCCAAGCGATTGGCAGAGGTGTAAAAAGCATGATTATATCAATACTTAGACAACTTGGAGTACTACTACCAGTTGCATATCTGCTTTCTTTTATAAGTTTAGATAGCGTATGGTGGTCATTTCTAATTGCCGAAGTTGTAGCTTTGATACTTGCAGTAATTTTCTTTAAAGGTACACTCAAAAGAGATATAAGTAAATTATAATAAAAGAATAGTATTTTTTAAAATATACAAGCATAAATATTACTAACTATAAATTTTAGGAAGTGGTATTTTTGGAAAATAGAAGATATGACAATATAGAATATGACGAGCAGTGGCTTTCTACTTCAACAGTAAGTGGCAATAAGGCAAAACTTCAAAAGTATGACGATTACACCTATATGGAAAACGATAATCAAGAAGATTATGAGGAGTACGAAGAAGAAAAACCAAAAAAAGCAAAGAAGAAAAAAGAAAAATTAAGTGGTACACAGAGAATTATAAAATTCCAATTAATAATTTGCTTTATTATAGCATTAGCTTTTTTTACCATAAAAAGCTTTTTACCAGATATATATACTCAGTTTATTTCGTGGTATGAAAAAGAGTACAACTCATCATTGATAATAACTGATAGTGGTGATATCACTTGATTAAGTTTTATGTTTTTGATTGTAAGATAACTCTTAGTTTTCCGCTTGTGTGCTTTTTAACTTTACTTTTCATATTTGATAAAAGTATGATGGTAGCACTTTCATGTACAGCCGCTTTTATGCATGAACTTGGACACATCATAACAATGTCTATTCTAAATACAAAGACAAATAATATTAAACTTTCAGTATTTGATATAAATATAAATGATGATTTTAAGTTTAAAAGAACATTACCAAAAGAACTTATTGTAATTTTGTCAGGTATAATAGTTAATATTGTCTTATGTTTAATATCGTATAAAGTATATAAAGCTACAAATATAAGTGCTTTTTATAGTTTTTATATGGTGAATATGGCACTAGCATTTTTTAATATTTTACCTGTTGACTCATTAGACGGCGGAAACGCCGTTTTTATTATATTACTTAAATTTTTTAGTTTTGAAAAATCAGAGAAATATTTAGACATAATTTCTTTTGTTTTTCTATTGCCACTTGCGATAATAGGGTTTATAATATTACTTGAGTCAAAATATAATTTTACCTTGCTATTTACAAGTTGTTATTTAATGGGTATTATATTATTGAAAAAGTCGAAAATTTTACGGAGGCTTAAATGATTAAAAAGGAAGTTGAAAAAATATTACTTAAAGTCCAAAAACCTGGGCGATACATAGGTGGGGAACTTAACAGTATTGTAAAAAATAAAGAAGATGTAAGTATTCGTTTTGCGTTCTGTTTTCCAGACGTTTACGAAGTAGGTATGTCGCACCTTGGAATGAAAATATTATACAGCCAATTCAATGCACAAGATGATATATGGTGCGAGCGTGTTTTTGCTCCATGGATTGATATGGAAAAAGAAATGAGGAAAAACAATATTCCGCTATATGGTTTAGAAAGTGGCGACCCTATAAGCGATTTTGATTTTATAGGATTTACACTTCAATATGAACTAAGTTACACTAATATTTTAAATATGTTAAATCTTTCAAATATACCGCTTAAGTCAAAAGATAGAAAAGAATTATTTAATATAGTGGTTGCAGGAGGACCATGTGCTTGTAACCCAGAACCACTTGCAGAATTTATAGATATTTTCTTTATAGGTGAGGGTGAAGAAGTAGACCTTGAAGTAATGGACATTTACAAAGAGTGCAAAGCAAAAAACATGACTAAAGATGAATTTTTAAATCTTGCAAGTAAAATTGAGGGTGTATATGTTCCATCACTTTACAATGTAGAGTATAATAGTGACAACACGCTTAAAAGTATTTTGCCAATAAGTGATGCACCTAAAACTGTTAAAAAACGTATTATTAAAGATTTAGATAACGTTTTTTATCCAGATAAATTTGTAGTGCCTATGATTGAAATTGTACACGATAGAGCCGTTAGTGAGATTTTTAGAGGTTGTATACGTGGTTGCAGATTTTGTCAAGCAGGTTTTATTTATAGACCAGTGCGTGAAAAGTCAGTTGAAATTATAAATAAACAATGTAAAGATTTATGCAAAAATACAGGTTATGAAGAAGTTTCTCTATGTTCTTTAAGCTCAAGCGATTATACGCAAGTTGAAAATTTGCTGATGAAATTGCTTGATTGGGGACAAGATGAAAAAGTTAGTGTTTCGCTGCCGTCACTTCGTGTTGATAGTTTCTCAGAAGAGATTATGGAGAAATTAAAGTCTATAAGAAAAAGCGGATTAACTTTTGCACCAGAAGCTGGTAGCCAAGGACTTCGTGATGCTATAAATAAAAATGTATTTGAAGAGCAACTACTAAAAACAAGTTCACTTGCATTTAGTGGTGGTTGGTCAACAGTAAAACTTTACTTTATGATAGGTTTGCCTACTGAAACGCTAGAAGATGTTGAGGGAATAGCACACCTAGGGCAAAAAGTAGTAGATGAATACTTCAAAACAAAAAGCCCACTTAAAGGCAAAAATATAAAAGTAACAGTTAGTACTTCTAGTTTTGTGCCAAAACCATTTACACCATTTCAATGGGAACCACAAGACACAATGGAGCAACTAAGCGAAAAGCAAAAACACCTTAAAAAAACAATTACAACAAGAAAAATAAGTTACAATTACCACGATAGCGAAACAAGTTTCTTAGAGGCAGTTTTTGCAAGAGGTGATAGAAAACTATGTAAGGTGCTTGAAAAAGCAGTTGAAAAAGGGCTTGTGTTTGACGGTTGGAATGAGTGTTTTAATTTTTCAAAATGGACAAGCGTTTTTGAGGAGTGTAATATTGACCCTCATTTTTACGCAAATAGAAAAAGAGATTTTGAAGAAGTATTACCATGGGATCATATTGACTATGGTGTGCATAAAAGTTTCTTAATAGAAGAATGTAAAAAAGCATATGCATCTCAGACATCAAAAAATTGCCGTGAGAAGTGTCTAAATTGTGGTGCTAATACTTGGAAAGTAGGTGAGTGCGTTGGAAAAAAATGCTAGAGTATGGTTTAGAAAAGAGGGTAGTGCAGTCTATATATCGCACCTTGATTTAAACAGAGTAATGCTTCGTGCAATACAAAAATCTAAACTACCTATATGGTATACAGAGGGCTTTAATCCGCACCCATTTATAACATTTAGCTTACCACTTTCATTAGGATTTACTGGAACTTGCGAAAGTATGGACTTAAAATTTATTGAAGAAATAAGCTATAAAGACGCTATAATCAATTTAAATGACTGTTTGCCAGAGGGTATAGTTGTTTACGGTATAGATGAGCCTATTATGAAACCTAAAAGAATAACTTATGCAAAATTTATAATAACTTTATTAGCTGACGATTATAAAAGCGAAGACATTAAAAAAATGTTTTTAGAACTTTTAGAGCAAAATGAAATTTTAGTTGATAAGAAAACAAAAAAAGGTATTAAAAAAATTGATATAAAACCAGAGATAATTAATATCTTAGTTGAAGATAATAAAGAAAATGTACAAGTATCAATTACTTTACCAGCAGGCTCACAAAAAAACATTAACCCTATGCTTTATTTAAAAGCTTTTGAAGAAAAACATGGGATAGAAATTTTTTCAAGAGTAACAAGAACAGATTTATATAACGAAGATTGGGAGCCGTTTGCATAAAAAGGGAGGAATTGTTAATATGAGTTTTAAAAGTAAATTTTTAGTGGGCGTATGTGTTTTCGCAGCCTTAGCATCTGTTACTTCATTTTTATTGAGATTAACTCAAGGTATTAATATTCCAGCAATTGAATCGTTTGCTTGTGCAGTAATTGGCTTATGTATCTTTTTAAATCCAGAAATGAATAGAAATAAAAAGTTTGTAAAAAAATTAATGTTAATAGTAGGTGCGTTAGGTATAATATCAGGTGTTATACAAATAATTGTGGCAAGCTCTAATTTAAATTAAAGGTGGAGATTTTTATAAACAGTTTTGAAAATTATAACGAAGTAAAAAAGTATTTAATTTCAGGCAATGACGAAAATAAAAGCGAAAAACCCATTGATAATAAATATATGCCTAAAAGTGTTCAAAACCCATGTGCCGTTGTGCTTACGTGTTCCGACGCTCGTATACTTACTGAACATATTTTTGATGTAGGTGTAGGCGAATTATTTGTAATAAGAACTGCTGGTAATATTGTAGGCAAGTTTGATTTAGGCAGTATAGAGTATGGCGTAAAATATTTAGGAGCAAAACTCGTAATTGTTTTAGGTCATAGAGATTGTGGAGCAGTTTGTGCCACAATAAATAATAATGGCGATGGATATATTAAAAAAATAACAGATGAAATATCTGTAGCTATTAAAGGTTATAAAGATAGCGACGAAGCCGAGGAAATGAATGTACGCAATAGTGTTAATAAAATAATGCAAAGTGATATTATATCTTCTATGGTAGAAAATAACGAAATATCAGTGCAAGGTGCTATTTACGATGTACATACAGGTAGCGTTGAATTTTTAAATATGTAATAAAATAGTAAAAATCATCATATAAATTATTCAGAAAGTAAAAAGAAAGGATAATTTATAATGATGATTTTTCTTTATGTGTTGTTTGGATTTATAGGACTTGCTTTACTGCTTGTAGGTATGAAAGTCATGTGCCGTTCTCTTGAAAGTTATTCAAAAGGACGACTAGAAAAACTGCTATTAAAAGCTACAAGCAATAAATACAAAAGTGTTATTTTTGGAGCAGGACTTACAGCATTTATGCAGTCAAGCTCAGCTATCACAGTTTTACTTGTTGGACTTGCTAATGCATCTATATTATCTCTAAAGCAGATAGTAGGGATAATTATGGGTGCAAATATAGGCACTACTTCAACGGCACTTATAGTATCGCTTTCAAGTGCAAATGTAGGGTTACCAGTGCCGATTATGGTAATTATGAGTATATTATGTTTTATAGCCTTTATAGTTTTAAACATTATAAAAAAGAAAGAAAAAGCACTTTTATTTTTAGGACTTACTTTTATTTTAATAGGAATTTTTGCAATGAGCAACGCTTTTTCTCCGTTTAAAAGTATTATTATGGAAAGCAATTTTTTAAGCTATTGTACAAACCCATTTATAGGAATTTTAATAGGAATTGTTATGACTGCAATTTTACAAAGTTCCTCAGCGTCTGTTACAATTCTACAAGCACTTTCAACTACAGGTGCATTAACATTTAGTGTCGCACTACCTATAATTGTAGGACAAAATATAGGCAGTTGCGTTACAGCATTAATATCTACTATAGGTGGCAACAAAAATTCAAAAGCAACTGCCTTTATTCACTTGTATTTTAATGTTATAGGTTCGTTTTTTTTACTAACTATTTTTTATGGTTTAAATATTTTTATAGATTATCACTTTGCAAACGACGTAGTTAATATGATGGATATAACTATAATCCATTTTATATTTAACTTACTTTCAACTATACTTTTATTGCCGTTTTCGTCAGGTCTTGTGTATCTTGCTAAAAAAACAGTACACTAAACAATTTCTACTTTATATTTTTTGAACCAATAATCTATTTGTATTATATATGCTAAAACTTGTGCCTCTTTCATAAGTTGCCCATACCATGGAGATGTTAAGTTGCATTTTTTAGTAGCAATATCATTTATTGTGTTTTTATTTAAATAATGTGATAATGGGGACGAGGTGTCTTTTAATACTTCTAATGCACCTAAACTTACAGCGTTAAAGTAGTTTGGATTGTAAGTTTTTGGGTATGGGCTTTTCTTTCTTTTTACTATGTCATCTGGCAAAATATTTTCCATGCTTTCACGTAAAATCCCTTTTTCACGTCCGTTTAAAGACTTAAATTCCCATGGCATATTAAACGCATATTCTAAAAGTCTATGGTCGCAAAATGGTACACGAACTTCTAATCCGTTATACATTGACATTCTATCTTTTCTATCAAGCAAACACTGCATAAACCAATTGAAATTAAGCATAAACATTTCCCTCATGCGTTTTTGGAATTTGTTTTCGCTTTTAAGAGTGCTTGTAGATTTTATAGTATCGCTATATCTTTGAAAAACATATTCCTCACCATTTTTAAGCACACCATCATTTAAAATATTTCTTCTAACGTCTAAACTTCTTGCCCATGGGAAACACTCTTCAAATAAAATTTCTTCATTATGATACCACGGATATCCTCCAAAAAGCTCGTCGGCACATTCTCCAGAAAGTGCAACAGTGTACTGTTTTTTAACTTCTTTACAAAAGAGTAAAAGAGAAGAGTCGACGTCTGCCATACACGGTAAGTCCCTTGCATCTACTGCTGGTAATAAAGCATCAAATAAAAAAGAGTTATCTATTAAAACGTCTGTATGTTTTGAATTAATACTACTGCTCATTATATTAATATATTCGTTGTCGCTATTAGGTTGAAAAACACTTTTTTCAAAAAACTTTGCGTTGTCTTTGTAGTCGACTGAATACGTATTTAATCTACCTTTGTTTTCACTTTTGTAAGTATCGGCTGCTGTCTTACATATTATGCTTGAGTCTAAACCGCCAGATAAAAAACAGCATAAAGGCACGTCAGAAATTAACTGTCTTGAAATAGAATTTTGAAGTAAATATCTTGTTTTTTCAATAGTTTTGCTTAAACTGTCGCTATGCTCTTTTGCTTCTAGTTTAAAATATGCACGTTTTGTAAAAGTAGAATTTTTAAATGTTGCACATTCTCCGCTTTTAAGTTCAAGTATGTTTTTAAAAGGAGTTATACCTTGAGTCCTACCAGGTCCCATAAAAAATATTTCGTTAAGTCCTGTTTCGTCTACTTGTGGTCTTACTTTTGAATTTGCAAGTATAGTCTTTATCTCTGAACCAAAAATTAAACCATTTTTGTATAAATGATAAAAAAACGGCTTAACTCCTACTTTATCACGTGCCATAAATAACTGTTTTTTTTCTTCGTCCCAAATAGCAAAAGCAAAAATACCGTTTAGTCGCTCAACACATTTATCACCCCAATGAACATAGCTTTTAAGAAGTACTTCGGTGTCGCTAGTGCTTTGAAAGTGCATACCATAACTAATAAGTTCTTGCCTTAGTTCCAAAGTGTTATAAAGTTCGCCGTTGTAAACGATAGTAAAAGATGCATTGCTACCTTTATATGTCATGGGTTGCTTGCCACCTTGAGGGTCAATTACAGTAAGTCTTCTATGAATTAAACATATACCACTTTCGTAATTTAAAAATATTCCGTTTTCATCAGGACCACGCCTTTTAAGAGTGTTTGACATATTTTCTATGTCTAAATTTTTATCAGTGAAATTTATATCACTATCAAACCAACCGGCTATACCACACATTGAAATTACCACCTTTTAAATTTAATTATTTATATTATATGTTTTCTTTTTAAAAACTATTAAAAAACATATTCCGCAAAATATAAGTGCAAGACTACCAAAAAATGTAGTAGATAAAGAAAGATTAAAACTCGAATTATTAATATTTGAAAAAACGTCTTCAATTTTTATAGGATTATATATCTGCAAAGAAATATAGGTAAATAAAGCACATAAAAAACCTTGTAAAATTCGCATAAGAGTGAATTTTATTTTACTAATACTGTATTTATCAATAACACTATATATTTGAAAATGAACACTTAAACCGCCAAATCCTAAAGCAAAAGCCATAATGGGTAATGGTGCATTGTTTATACAAATTTCATTACAAGCAGTTGTCACTTCAAAAATAATAGGTATAATTATGCCTAAGTTTAAGTTGCTTATTAAACCCATAATCGCTGAAAATAAAATTACCATTCCGCATAAATTCAAAATACCTTTCACAGCATCATTACAAGATTTAACTAAGGCATCAGAAATATTAAGTTTAATTTTTTTAGGAGTTTGATTTATTAGTTTGTTTTTCTTATTTTTCCTATAATATATACCGCTGAAAATTCCGATAATTATTTGCGATAAAGCTTG
>CAYJFG010000083.1:0-8465 GCA_964369305.1 uncultured Eubacteriales bacterium | reverse complement strand
TTTTTAATATTCTATACGATAAAAATGGAGATAGCGACGCTATTAATTTAACATTAAGTTACTTATGCCAAAAGTATGGTGCAGATAGAAGTTATATTTTTGAATCGTTAGATGGTGGCGAAACATACGACAACACCTTTGAATTTTGTAAAGAGGGCATAAGTAGTGAAATTGAAAACTTGCAGGGAATAGAAAAAGATATATTTGTTGACTTTATAGAAAAGGCACATAATGATATTATTTATTCTAACGACCTAAGAGAAACATTAGAGTACGATAGCTCTTTTGAAATTATGGATAATCAAGGAATATTATCATTTGTTCATGCTCAAATAAAGCGTGACGGTATAATGACTTTCTTTATAGGTCTTGATGACTGCACAAAAACTAGAATATGGACAGAAAGAGAAATAAACAGTTTGCAATATATAGGTAAGCTATTATCTATAATTTTACAAGGAACACACCTAAGGGACGAAATAAACGAACTTGCGATAAGCAACAGAAATTCAGCTGATATTTTGGATTGTTCCGACAGCATAGTATATGCAAGTGATTTAAATAATTATGATTTGCTGTATTTAAACGCCGTAGGTAAAAGTGCAGTAGGAATATCATCAGATGAGGAACTTAAAGGTAAAAAATGTTATAAGGTCTTACAAGGAAAAGATGCACCATGCGAATTTTGTACAAACCATTTGTTATGTGAAGAGGAGTATTATGAGTGGTCTTATTATAATCCAGCTTTAGATAAAACATTTTTACTTAAAGATAAACTTATACGTTTTAATGGCGAAATTGCAAGGCTTGAAATTGCAACAGATATATCAAAAATAGTAGCACTTGAAAAAACACTTACTAGCAGACTTGATGATGAACACTTTTTAATGAACTGTGTTGAGATGCTACATTCAGGCAATGAACCTAATAAGTCTTTATACTCTTTACTTGAAGTTGTTACAAATTATTATGACGCTGAAAGAAGTTATATATTTGAATTATCTGATTGTGGAAAATATATAAGTAATACGTATGAATTTTGTAAAGAAGGAGCCACTTCTTATATAGATAGTTTGCAAAATTTACCAAGAGAAGAGCTTAGTCTTCTGCTTGATAAATGCGAATCTGAAGAGGCGTTTTGCTTAAGTATTAATGATGTGGAAAAAAACTCGCTTGAATATGAGCTTATGCAATTTCAAGGGCTTACAGATATTATTGCATCTGCAATTAGAGTTGACGGCAACGAAATAACTGGTTTTGTAGGTGTTGACAACGCACGTGCAAACAATAATAAAGCGTCTATTATAAGAACGGTTGCAAAATTTACTGCAAATTTCCTTGACGAAACAGAGTTAATCACAAAGCTAAATAAACTCAGCTATTACGATACACTTACTGGTATAAAAAATAGACATAGTTACACTCTTGCACTAAAAAGTGTTAATAAAGAGATTGAAAGTCTGGGTGTTTTATATGTTGACGTTGTAGGGCTTAGTGGGATAAATGATGCTAAAGGTGTAGTTTTTGGAGATAGTGTTTTAGTAAAACTTGCAAATGTTTTAAACTCAATTTTTAAAGACAATGTTTATCGTGTAGGTGGAGATGAATTTGTAGTAATCACAACAAATGTATCGGAAGACGATTTTGAAAAAGAAATAGCTATACTAAAACAGGAGTTGTCTAAGGAAACAGAATTTAAAACATCTATAGGATATACATGGAATAAAAACTTAAAAATTTCAGGTAACAGTTTAGGTAGTTTAAAAGATGGCGAAAACTATGCACGCATTTTACGTGAGAATTTGGAAATGGAAATTTCAGATGACAAGTATGTCGTGTATCTACAACCGCAAATTAATCTCGCTTCAGGAAAAGTAGAAAGTGCAGAAGCTCTTATAAGAAGACGTGGTGCAGGTGGAATGTTACAACCTCCTATCTTCTTCTTACCGTTTTATGAAAAAGAAGGTATTATTTCAAAAATTGATGAGTTTGTGCTTGAAACTGTTTGTCAAACTTTAAAATTATGGAAAGATAATGGAGCTAAAAAGTTGCCTAAAATATCTGTCAATTGCTCAAGAATGACTGTATCGCAAAAAGGAGTAGTAGAAAAATTCTCTAAAATTTGTGATAAATACGGTGTAGATCGCTCGAATATCGTTGTTGAAATAACAGAAACCATAAACGGAATAGGCGAGAAACTTTTAGCACAAATAATTCAAAATTTCTCAGATGCAGGTTTTTTAGTATCACTTGATGACTTCGGCAGTGGTTACTCAAATTTAAGTACATTAGTAGTATCAGACTTTGACGAAATAAAAATTGATATGAAAATAATTAATGGTATACACATAGATAAAAAATCTAACGCATTAACTAAAGTGGCTATTAGTATTTGTGAAAGTCTTGGTAACCTTACATCAGTTGCAGAAGGTGTTGAGGAAAAACTACAACATGATATGCTATGCGAAATGGGTTGTAAAATAGGGCAAGGCTATTACTACGCAAAACCTATGCCTATTGAGGAATTTACAAAAAATTATCTTAATAAATAAAAGAATAACCATATAAAGCTGTATCATTACTATAAATTTTGATACAGCTTTTTTAGATTAAAGTTAAATTTCCACTAGTTAATGCAATTTGTTTTAATGAAATTCAGAGTTTAACAATTATATATTGATACTTATACATTTTTATGGTACAATATTATGGAAAAAATTAAGAGAGGAATTTTTATTATGAATTATATATTTTCTAACAGAGTAAATACTTTGAAACCATCTGCTATTAGAGAGATTTTCAAGTATGCAGCAGATCCATCGGTAATATCATTGTCAGCAGGAAACCCTGCACCAGAGGCTTTCCCTACAAAAACTATCGAAAAAATTTCGGCAGATATTTTAGCAAAAAGACCAATTGAAGCTTTACAATATAATATCACAGAGGGCTACGCTCCTTTAAGAAATCAATTAAAAGAGTATATGCTTAATAAACATAACGCATTTAAAGATTTTGACGATTTAATTATAACATCAGGCGCCCAACAAATTATGGACTTAATCACAAAAGCAATTTGCAATGAAGATGATACAGTTATTTGTGAAGCTCCAAGCTTTATAGGTTCGCTTAATACATTCCGCTCATATAAATGCAACTTAAAAGGTATTGAAGTTGAAAGCGACGGTATGAATATTGAAAAATTAGAAGAGGCGTTGAAAACTGAGAAAAACGTTAAAATAATTTATACAATACCAAACTTTCAAAATCCATCAGGCATTACAATGAGTATGGAAAAAAGAAAAGCAGTTTATGCTTTAGCTAAAAAGTATGGAGTTTTAATTTTAGAGGATAACCCATATGGTGATTTAAGATATACAGGTGAGCATATCGACTGTATAAAAAGTTTAGACGAAGACGGAATTGTAATATATGCAGGTTCATTCTCAAAAGTTATCTCACCAGGTATGAGAGTTGGCTATTGTGTAGCTCCTAGTGAAATTATTCAAAAAGCAGTAGTATGCAAACAAGGGCAAGACGTGCATACAAACATATGGTCACAGCTTATTTGTGATGAATTTATGAGAAATCACGACTTTGACGGACATTTAGCTTACTTAAGAGAACTTTATAGTAAAAAAGCACTTTTAATGACTTCTCTTTTAGATGAACACTTAGCTCCACACATAACTTACAATAAAATTGAGGGCGGACTATTTACATATTGTAAATTGCCACAGCAAGTTAATATGTTAGACTTCTGCAAAAATGCTGTTTTAAATAAAGTTTGTGTAGTTCCAGGAAATGCGTTTTTAACTGACGAAAATGAGCCTTGCTCATATTTTAGAATAAATTTCTCTACTCCAACAGACGAGCAACTTAAAAAAGGTATCGAAATTTTAGGAAACGTTGCAAGAGAAATGATATAAAGGGGGATTTTAAATGGAAAATACAGAAAAAAAGAAAATCATATTTAGTGCAATTCAACCTAGCGGTACATTAACTTTAGGTAACTATTTAGGAGCATGGAAAAATTGTGTTGCACTTCAAGAGGAATACAATTGTATATATGCTATTGCAGATTTACACGCAATAACAGTTAGACAAGATTCAAAAGTATTTAAAAAGAACATTTTAGAAGCTTATGCGTTATTATTAGCTTGTGGGATTGACCCTGAAAAAAGTATATTTTTTATACAAAGCCATGTGTCTACACATTCTCAACTTGCATGGTTACTTAATTGTTACACACAATATGGCGAACTTTCAAGAATGACACAATTTAAAGATAAGTCACAAAAACACGCTGATAACATAAATGCAGGACTATTTACATATCCATCATTAATGGCAGCTGATATTTTACTTTATCAAACAGATTTAGTGCCAGTTGGTGCAGACCAAAAACAACATTTAGAGTTATCACGTGATATTGCAAGCAGATTTAACTCAATATATGGAAATACATTCAAAGTTCCAGAGCCATATATACCAAAAGTAGGTTCAAGAATTATGTCATTGCAAGACCCTACAAGCAAAATGAGCAAATCAGATGAAAATGTAAACGGATTTATAGGGCTGCTTGATAAACCAGAAGTTATTATGAAAAAGTTTAAAAGAGCTGTTACAGACTCAGAAGCAAAAGTTTGTTGTGGCGAAAATAAACACGGCGTTAATAACTTAATGGGCATTTATAGTTCAATAACAGGCAAAACAAACGAGGAAATTGAAAAAGAGTTCGAGGGTAAAGGGTATGGCGATTTTAAAGTTGCAGTAGGGCAAGCAGTTGTTGATTGTCTAACTCCTATCCAAGAAAGATACAATAAATATATAAGCGATAAAAAATTCTTAGAAGAATGTTATCAAAAAGGTGCTAGTAAAGCGTTACATTTCTCAAAAAGAACACTCGATAAGTCTATGAAAAAAATAGGTTTTGTTTCATTATAATAATAAAGAAAGAGGTACGATTATGATTTTAGTAACAACAAATAATATTGAGGGACATCAAATAAGAGAATATAAAGGAATAGTATTTGGCGAAGTTATATCAGGTATGGACTTTGTAAAAGACTTTAAAGCTGGTTTTACAAATTTCTTTGGTGGAAGAAGTGGAAGTTATGAAAGCGAACTTACACAAGCAAGAGATAGTGCAATAGCAGAACTTAGCCAAAGAGCTGCACAACTAGGGGCAAACGCTGTAATAGGAATTGACATTGACTATGAGGTACTAGGTACAAATAATGGTATGCTTATGGTTTCAGCGTCCGGTACTGCAGTAGTAATATAAAATAAATTTATAAATATCGTGTAAGAAAGTAATTTTACACGATATTTACATTATTGACATTTTCGCTTTACCGTGTTACAATGAGAAAGAATTAAATTTTAGGAGGAATTACATAATGAAAAAAGTACTATTATTAGTTTTAGTTGCAATTATGGCACTAGGAGTGGTTGCGTGTGCTCCAGCAGACACAACACAAAGTGACCTTGATTACATCAAAGAAAAAGGCAAAATGGTTATAGGTTACACAGTTTATGCACCTATGAACTATGAAGACGAAAACGGCGAATTAACAGGTTTTGATACAGAGCTTGCAAAATTAGTTTGCGAAGAATTAGGCGTTGAACCAGAATTTAACGTAATTAACTGGGATACAAAAGAAACTTTACTTGCAGGTAAAAGCATTGACGTTATATGGAATGGCTTTACACTTGATGAAGAGCGTAAACAAAACTTTGCTTGTTCAGACCCATACGTTAAAAATGCACAAGTAGTGCTTGTTAAAGAGGGTACAGAGTATACAGACACATCATCTTTAATTGGTAAAACAGTAGTTGCAGAGCTTGACTCAGCAGGCGAAACACAAATTAAAGGCGACTCAGCAGACGAAAACTTAGCTCAATCAGACTATGTTGGCAAAGGTACACAAGCAGAATGTCTACTAGAACTTAAAGCAGGAACTGCAACAGCAGCAGTAGTTGATATGACACTTGCAAACGCTATGACAGGTGAAGGCACAGACTATCAAGACATAAAAATAGTTGATTACTTAGCTGAAGAAGAATACGGCATTGCTTTTAGAAAAGAATCTAATGTAGCAGAAGAAGTTAATACTATATTAGATAAATTAGAAGAAGACGGAACATTAAAAGAATTAGCAGATAAATATAACTTAGAATTAGTAGACTAATTTAACAAAAAAGTAGGGGAGGGTTTCCGCACCCTCCCTACATTTATATAATCTATCTAAAAAAGAGGGACAAAAAATGGACGAGGCAATAAGTATAATATTAAGACTTGCAGAATCGTTTTTGATTAATATACAATTATTTTTCGCAACACTTCTATTTGCAATACCTTTCGGTTTTGTAATATCGTTTGGAACGATGAATAAATGGACATTATTTACAATCAAAAGAACAAAGAAAAACGGAACTGTAAAAGTTATAAATATCCGACCAATTAGCTTGATTTCAAAATTATTTGTTTGGATAATTAGAGGAACACCACTTTTACTACAAATTTTAATAATATACTTAGGACCTGGGCTTTTAGGGTTTACTTCACCGTGGCCTGCAGGTACAAGTGGTAGATTTATTGCAGCAGTAGTGGCATTTTCAATAAATTATGCTTGCTATTTTTCAGAGATTTACCGTGGAGGTATTGAGGCAATTCCAAAAGGTCAAACAGAAGCTGGACAAGTTCTAGGAATGACACCTATACAAATATTCTTTAAAATTAAACTTTTACAGCTCACAAAAAGAATTATCCCACCTATGGGTAACGAAATAATCACACTTGTTAAAGATACAGCACTTGCAAACTACATATCTAATATGGAAATTATAATGACAGCAAGAGAGTTTTCGGCACAAGGGCTAATTTGGCCATTATTCTCAACAGCTATATTCTTCTTAATTTTTGTAGGAATTTTAACATTTGCATTCTCGAAAATAGAGAAAAAATTATCATACTTTAGAGCGTAGGAGGGACTTATAATGGCTATTTTAGAAGTTAAAAACTTAGAAAAACATTTTGGAAACACAAGAGTTTTAGAAAATATTACTTTTGACCTTGAAAAAGGAAAAGCACTAGCCGTAATAGGTTCTTCAGGTTCAGGAAAAACAACGCTACTCAGATGTCTGAATTTTTTAGAAATTCCAAACGGTGGTACAATATCAGTAAATGGAGAGATGCTTTTTAATGCTGAAAACCCACTTACTAAAAAAGAAAATGAAATAAGAAAAAAACGTTTGCATTTTGGTATGGTTTTTCAATCGTTTAACCTTTTCCCACAATATACAGCACTTAAAAATGTAATGCTTGCATCGGAACTTTTAGCTAAAGAACAAAAAAATTACAAGCAAGATAAAGAGAAAATATTAAAAAATATAAAGGTAAATGGACAAAACTTGCTTGAGCAAATGGGGCTTGCGGATAGAATGAACAATTACCCTCACCAATTATCAGGGGGACAACAACAAAGGGTAGCTATTGCAAGAGCGTTAGCACTAAATCCAGATATACTTTGTTTTGATGAGCCAACTTCGGCACTAGACCCAGAACTTACAGGCGAAGTTTTAAAAGTAATTCGCTCGCTTGCTGAAAAACGTACTACAATGGTAATAGTAACACACGAAATGTCATTTGCTCGTGATGTTGCAGACGACATTATTTTTATGGATCAAGGAATAATTGTTGAAAAAGGAAACGCAAAAGACGTTATAGAAAACCCAACACAAGAAAGAACAAAACAATTTTTATCTAGATATGCTGAAAATTAATTATAAATAATAGTGTAAGATTAAATTTAAAAATCAAATTGAAAATCTATAAAGGGTTTCAATTTGATTTTTATTTATTCAGTTTAAAATTTATGCTCAAAATCCTGTGTATCAAAAATTCTAATCAAAATAAAAAAGCTTAAAACCCTCAAAATACGAGGGTTTTAAGCTTTAAATAAATAAAAATAAATTATGAAAGGGTTTCTGCAATATAATTTGTTGAAAGAGGTAGTCCTAGTTGTTGCATAACTAATTCCTCTTTTGAACGCATAATAGCACGTTGCTCTTGAGTTTCATGGTCGTATCCTAGTAAGTGCAACACAGAATGTGCAGTAAGATATCCAAACTCCCTTTGAAGTGTATGACCATATGCATGAGCTTGTTCAGATGCTCTTTGGGCAGAAATAACGATATCGCCTAGTATTTGAGCGCCAGTTTGAGGGTCAATATCATAAACACCATTTTCACCCATTGGAAAAGATAAAACATCTGTAACGTTATCTTTATTTCTATATTGGTTGTTGTACTTTCTAATTTCGTCGTTGTCTACAAATGTGATGCTAATTTCAGCTGAGCCTTTAAAATCCTCTAACCTTAAAACTGCGTGACTGCAACGTCTTATAAGCATTCTCATACCTGTAGGTATCTTTACTTCTTTTTGTTTGTCCGTTATTATTACC
>CAYJFG010000082.1:0-8469 GCA_964369305.1 uncultured Eubacteriales bacterium | reverse complement strand
GATGAAGTTACAGTTACAGCAGATAACTTAGTATCTAAAGCATTTGTAGAATATGGAAATACTAAACAAGAAATTACACTTGTTAAAAATTCAGACGGTACAGGCTACACAGGAACATTCTCAATGCCAGATGCAGATGCTAAAATTACATATGAAAGTTTAGCTAAATTAGATATTTCAGGTCTTAACGAGCATGACGACTCTATAGTAATTGAAAACGAAGGTTATAACGGATATTACAAAGCAGGGGAAGAAATAACATTTAAAGTTAATGCTACAGTATCAGGCGTTAAGTTGCATTATGGAGAAACAGCACAGGATTTAACTTTAGTTTCTCAAACAGATAAAATTGGAGCAACAGGCACATTTACAATGCCACTTGCAAACTCAACTTTAAGTTTTGATACAATGACACAGCTAGATATGGATGCAAACGGATATTATCTAATTAGAGATTATGACGATTTACTAACGGCTGCTGACGTTATAAATAATTATGATATTAAAAACTATTACTTCAAACTTACAAACGATATAACAGCACCAGACGGTAGCGTGTGGAGTACACCTATAGGTGAAGATGGTGGTTACTATGGCACTTTCGACGGTCACAACCACACAATTAGCAACCTAAATATAAGCGACGGTGCAGCTGGATTATTTAATAATCTATATGGTACTGTTAAAAATGTAACTCTTGAAGGCTCATTGAATGTAACACAGTCTGAAACTACAAATTACGGTGCAGTAGCAGGTACTGCAACAAACGCTAATATAGAAAATGTACAAGTAAATGTTTGGATAAATGGACATTCTAATACATTTAGTAACGTAGGTGGTCTTGTAGGATACGCAGAAGACACAGAATTTACAAATGTTTCAAATAACAGAGATATTAACACAGGTACACTTATTACGCAAAATCTATGTATAGGTGGTATAGTAGGGCATGGCTCAAATGTAAGTATCCACAAAGGTTATAATAACGGTTTTGTAAGTTCAAATGATACAAGCGAGCCAACAACAGTTTATATAGGTGGATTAATAGGTAGGTCTACTGTTAGTTTAAATATTACTGAAAGCTATAATAAAAACGGAGTTTACACTATATCATTAACTGGTGTAGCAGGCGGTATAGTAGGTAACGTGGATAATAGCTATGCTACTATTTCTCAAACAATGAACTATGGAGGAATAACTTGCAAGGGTTCAAGTAGTTCAACAGGCGGTGTAGTAGGTGCAGGAGCCGTAACCCTTTATGGTTGTGCTAATGTAGGAAACGTATCTGGTGGAAATATTGTTGGTGGACTTATTGGTTATGCACGTGCGTCTACAGTAATTCATCATTCTTATAGCTATGGCGATATAGATATGACATATGGTTTTAGGCAGACATATGGCACTTTGATAGGTTCGGTAGAAAATATAGAAATACTTAGAGTTGAAAACACTCATTATGTTAGAGAGATACTGCAACCGTTTGGGATAACAGATAGAGGTCCTCTACCAATAGAGATTATACAACAATACTTCCCATATTTAACAATATTCCCTCATTCAAGACAAGAATTTAACAGTTCATACGTTTGCTCGCAACTAAATTTATATTCAGATGAATCAAATATGTGGCACCAAGACGGCTTTGATGAATACCCAACATTAAATGCGTTTAGTTCTTCTGAAAATGAGGATATAACAAGTAAAGATGTAGAAAACATGACAGAACAGTTAAACGAACTATTTGTAAATAATTACGAAGAAATTTACAACCTTGCAGACGGTGTAGAAGAATTAATAGTAGGTGCAAATAATAAGTCAGCAGTATTTTACGACAATGACGTACAGTTCAGTCAAGCGTTCCAAAGAATACTAATCGACAATGGAGTGTATGCACAAACTAGAATTAATCAAACACAAGACGGAACACACTTATATAATTTAGTACACACTAATTTTGATGGTGGTTCGCAATATTATGTAGTAGACACAACATATAAACAGTTTATAAGAGAAGACGTTAAAGCTCAACTAGAAGTACTTCATGATAATGTAACAGATGCTTATGTAGATGAAACTATACAAAGCATGAACTTACCAGATGTATTAGTATTTGACTTAAACGACCGTCAACCAGCTATAGATATGATAAACTCATATTTAGGAGCATATAAAAATGTAATATCTAAAGATTTTATCTACAGCGAGTATGAGGCAGTATCTTACCCAGAACCAGACCAACAAGTAACAAATTCTATATACTTAACACCAGAAGATAAGTTAAGACTAATGAATGGTAAAAACGTTGAAAAACCATACGAAGAATTAGAATTAACACTTACAAAAGATGGTGTAGAGTATGAAAACGAACTACTATATGTAGGTAACGGAATTTATGAAAGTTACTTTACATTTGAAGAGGGGACATACAAAGATAATAACGCAACTATACAAATAAAAGACACAAACGCAGAAAATAGTTTTGGTATTTTAGACGGTGAAACTGTACAAACAATTGACCCACAACATTACACATTAAGTACAGAGCAACACTTCTTAACAAAAAGCGAAGACGCAAACTATAATATACCTGTAGACTTAAATGGAACATATACATTTACAGTTAGAATAGACACAAACGCAAGTATAGAAAATCCGCTAATAAGAGTGTTGCCGTCACAAACCTTAACAGGAGTATGGGGTGTAGTGGGAACTGCAAACAGTGTGTCAGATGTTAAAATGTCAGACATATTAACACTGCAAAAATACTTAGTATCTGCAACCCAGTTAAACGAAGACCAAATTTCAAGGGCTAATGTAAATGGTGATAACATCTTAAATATTGAGGATATATTAATTATAAGAAAATATATGGCAAATATACCACCTTCAACAATAACAGTTCAAAAGAATTGCCATAGACATATATCACCTTATCCTGAAATTGGAGTAATCTAAACTTAAATTGTATGTATTAGTAAAACAAAATGCAATTTTAAAATTTAGACAGTATTATGGAAAAATAGCTTAAAATAGAAAAATGAGGGATAACGCAATTGCAAAATCTCTCATTTTTTTGCATAATCAAGCCTATAAAAATAAGCTTGATTATATTAGAATAAAAAATATTTAATTTTTTTATTTAAAAATTTGTATTTTTGATAAAAATAATGTATAATAGATAGCGATAGGTTAAAAACTAAGACCTTACTAATAAAATTTAAGGAGGATGCTAAAATGGACAACAAATTTAATTACAGTACAATATTACCAGAAGTTGTACAATTAAGTGAATTATGTATCAAAAATAGCAACATTGACCCAGCACTTTATGCAAAGCATGACGTTAAAAGAGGACTACGTGATTTAGACGGCAGAGGAGTTTTGACTGGTCTTACTGAAATTTCAGAAGTATGCTCAACAGAAGTTGTAGACGGAAAAAGAGTACCTGTAGATGGTAAACTTTTTTATAGAGGATATGATGTAGAAGACTTAGTGAGCGGTTTTATTGATGATGAGAGATATGGTTTTGAAGAAGTAACTTACCTTTTACTTTTTGGTGCATTGCCAACAACGAAACAACTTAAAGATTTTTCAGTTTTACTAAATACATATAGTAAATTACCATCAGGATTTTTAAGAGATTTTATTATGAAATCACCTAGTAAAGATATAATGAATGCACTTTCAAGAGGAGTGCTTACTCTTTACTCATATGATGAAAATCCAGAAGATACTTCTATTCCTAATGTTTTAAGACAAAGCTTAGAGTTAATATCTTTATTCCCAGCACTTGCAGTATATAGCTTACAATCTTATGAATATTATTATAATAACAAAAGCTTAATTATTCATACACCGCAACCAAATCTTTCAATCGCTGAAAATATACTATATATGTTACGTCCTGACTGTAAATATACAAAATTAGAAGCAAAATTACTTGATATGGCTTTAGTTTTACACGCAGAGCATGGTGGCGGTAACAACTCAACATTTACAACACACGTTGTAACTTCATCAGGTACTGATACTTACAGTGCAATTGCGGCAGCTCTAGGCTCATTAAAAGGACCTAAACATGGTGGTGCTAATATTAAAGTTGTTCAAATGTTTGACGATATCAAAGCTAATATAAAAGATTATAACGATAGGGAAGAAGTAAAAGCTTATATCAAAAAAATACTTAAAAAAGAAGCGTTTGATAAATCAGGGCTTGTATATGGTATGGGCCATGCGATATATTCTCTTTCAGATCCAAGAGCTAGAGTATTTAAGCATTTTGTTGAAAGTCTATCAAAAGAAAAAGGACGTGAAGAAGAATTTAAGCTGTATTCTTCAGTAGCTGAACTTGCGTCAGAAATTATTGCTCAAGAAAGAAAAATTTATAAAGGTGTAAGTGCAAACGTTGACTTTTACAGTGGGTTTGTTTATAGTATGCTTGATTTACCTACAGAACTTTATACACCACTATTTGCTATTGCTAGAATTTCTGGTTGGTGTTCACATAGAATTGAAGAGCTTGTAAATCCAAGTAAAATTATACGTCCTGCATATATGAATGTGCAAGAAAGAAGACCATACATTGATATTGATAAAAGGTAATAGTACAATACTGAAAGGGATTTTAATATGAAAAAAATTATAGCGTTTTGCTTAATACTATCTACAATGTTTATATTTGCATCTTGCGTAACACCAACGCAAAGTGAAAATGATGTTGTAGCGGTAAAGGATATAGATGAAAAATATAGTATTAAAGCATTATGTGAAGAACTGCTAGAAAACGAATATATAGACTCTAACGGCGTTGACATGGCAGAATCTACAATTGGTGCAGAAGTAGGGTATAGGTATAATAGCACAGTTGAAGGTGCAACTTTCAATGTTGAGATTTATGAATATGATACTGAAAATTTAAACGAAGCTGCACAAAAAATTATAAATGAGATTGAAGAAAAAGGCTCGTTTTTAATGCTTGAATACAAAGAAGTTCCAGCTGTAATGTCTGAAAGTGGTGAGTTTATGATTATTTATAATGATCCTGAAATCTCAAAAGAAGAGCAAAAAGAAGCACATAGCAAGAGATATGAGCAATTCATGGAAATAGTTAATTCTCAATAAAAACTTATATAATGTGTAGGTAGTCTATATGATGCCTACATATTTTTTTATAAAAATTATTTTTTAAATTTAAAAACATTTTATTTCTACAAAATAAGATGTTTGATTTAAAATCAGTTAGTAAAAAATTGTGCAATGTACACAAAATTAATGCGTAATTTTTTACGCAAAATAAGATAGTTTTTTTAATTAGTTTATGATATAATGATATTGAAATTAATATAATATTTATTATTTTTAATTTATACAATTTAAAAACTGGGAGGATTATTTATGAGTTGCAATTCTGTAATTACTATTGGTAGGCAATTTGGCAGTGGAGGAAATGAAATAGCAAAATTATTAGCAAAAAAACTTGATATAAAATGCTATGACAAACAATTAATATTTGAGGCCGCAAAAGAAAGCGGTGTAAATCCTAAAGTTTTTGAAAATGTAGATGAAAGGGCAACCAATAGCTTACTTTATAGTCTTTCTATGGGAATTTATACAGTAGGAGGAACAGGGTATGCTCCTATTCAGGATTTACCTGTAAATGACGAATTATACTTATTACAACATAAAATTATAAAAGAGGTTTCTTGTAATCCTTGTGTTATTCTGGGTAGATGTGGTGACTACGTTTTAAGAGATTTACCAAATTTAGTTAGTGTTTTTCTTTATGCTGATTTAGATTTTAGAGTTAAAAGGATAATACGTATTCAAAAAGAAGAAATAACAGAAAATAAAGCTGAAAGTATTATAAAAAAAGCTGATAAAACAAGGTCAAATTACTATAGTTTTTATACTGGAAAAAATTGGGGAGCTATGGAAAATTATGATATATGCATAAATACTGCATCGCTTTCAAAAGAACAAATTGTTGATGCTATTATATCTTATGTAAAAGTCAAAGAACTTTAATCTATAAATTAAGTAAAAAAACAGCTGTAAGGATAATTTTTCTTTGCAGCTGTTAAATTGTGCTATGTAAAATTGACATTTAACTTTTATTCTGCTATAATTTATGTTGGTTTAATATAATGAAAATTGCGTTATATTATATAATTGTTAAAGATACAGAGAGGAATGAATTGCATTAATGAAATATGAAAAACTAATGCCAAAACCAGACGTTAATAACTTTCAAGAAGATATTTTAAACTTTTGGAAAAATGAAAAAATATTTGAAAAATCTGTAGAAACTAAAGAGGGAGAAGAAGTAGTATTTTACGACGGACCTCCATTTCCTACAGGAAAACCACATCACGGAACAGTTTTAGTATCTTTCATTAAAGATATGATAGCTAGATACCACACAATGCAAGGTAGCAAAGTTCCTAGGGTATGGGGCTGGGACTGCCACGGACTTCCTATTGAAAACCAAGCTGAAGGGTTAATGGGAATTAAAGATAAAAACGAAATTGAAAAAAATATAGGTATAGATAAATTTAACGATAAATGCTTTGAAATAGTTTCAAGTAATAACGATACATGGAAAGACTATGTGCGACAAATGGCACGTTGGGTAGATTATGACGGAGCATATAAGACTATGAACGTTGACTTTATGGAAAGTGTTATGTGGGCGTTTAAAGAATGTTACAATAAAGGTTTAATTTATAAAGATTATAGAGTAACTCCTTATTGTATGCACTGCGAAACTTCTCTTTCTATCTCTGACACTCGTGAGTCTGACTCAACAAGACTTAGACAAGATAGGTGGGTGCTTGTTAAATTTAAAACAGATTTAACAGAAAATGGAAAACCTGTATATCTTCTTGCATGGACAACTACACCATGGACACTTGCATCTAATCTATGCCTAGCAGTAGGTGCAGAGCTTAATTATTCATTTGTAGATGTTGGAGATGAAATATTAATAGCTTGTACAAATACACTTAAAAACTATACTAAAGTATTTGGCGAAACTCCTGAAATAGTTAAAGAGTGCAAAGGTAGCGACTTAATAGGACTTGATTATGAGCCTTTATTTAACTACTTTGCAGATAAAAAAGAGTTTGGTGCATTTAAAGTTGTAAGTGCTGATTATGTAGGAGCTGAAGATGGTGTAGGTATCGTTCATACAGCACCAGCGTTTGGTGAGGACGACTACTGGACTTGTAAAAAGCATGGTATTCCTTTAGTAAATCCAGTTGATGATAAAGGACATTACACATCAGAAGTTACAGACTTCTACTCAGAAGAAGACCCTAAAAACGTAATAGAGTTAAACCCTACAATTATTAGATTTTTATACGCTAATAACAGTGCAGTAGCTGATGGAACTATCGAGCATAATTACCCACACTGCTGGAGATGTAAAGCACCGCTTATCTATAAAGCTATGGATGCGTGGTACTTTGATATTAATAAAATTAAAAATAGATTAATAGAGCTTAACGAAGAAATTAACTGGGTGCCAAATACTGTAAAACACGGTCGATTTGGTAAATGGCTTGATAATGCTCGTGACTGGAACATCTCAAGAAATAGATATTGGAGTACTCCAATTCCTATTTGGGAATGCGACCACGAAGAATGTACACACCGTGTAGTACTAGGCAGTATTGAAGAAATAGAAAAAGCAAGCGGAATTAAACTTGATAACTTACACCGCCAGTATATGGACAAAGTAACATTTACTTGTGAGTGTTGCGGTGGTACTATGCACCGTGTTTCTGAGGTTTTAGACTGTTGGTTTGAAAGTGGCTCAGTGCCATTTGCTCAAAAACATTACCCATTTGAAAACCGTGAGTGGTTCGACTCTCATTTCCCAAGTGATTTTATAGTTGAGTATACAGGTCAAATTAGGTGTTGGTTCTATTACTTACACGTGCTTTCAGTAGCATTGTTTGACAAACACGCTTTCCAAAATTGTATAGTTCATGGTACTATACTTGCAGGTGACGGCAAAAAGCTTTCTAAATCATCTAAAAACTATACAGACCCTATGCACTTAATGCAAACTTACGGAACTGATGCATTTAGATTATATCTGTATCAAACTAACGCTATGTTACTAGGCGACTTGATGTTTGATGAAGGCGGTATACAAGAAGCATATCAACAAATTATTTTACCGTTCTGGAATGCTTGTAACTTCTTTATAGGTTATGCAAATATTGATGATTTCTCACAAACAACACTTGTAGAACCTACAACAAATAATCAGCTTGATAAATGGATACTTGCAAAACTTTATCAAACTACAGAAAATATAAGAAATTATATGAGCGAGTATCGTGTTGATAAATATGTAGAGAATATTTCATCACTTGTTGAGGGCTTAACAAACTGGTACATCAGACGTTCTCGTAGAAGATTTTGGGTAACAGGTATGACTGAAGATAAAAAAGAAGCTTACCA
>CAYJFG010000081.1:0-8878 GCA_964369305.1 uncultured Eubacteriales bacterium | reverse complement strand
AAGAGTGAATGTGAAAATCCTTACGGATTTTTTGTTTATAAAGGGCGTTTTTTCTATGATGACTGGATACTGCTAACTGATATCTTTTTATCTTTTTTCTTAAGTTCATGACATTGCCACACAAGGTTGTCCCTATGACAAAAAATTATAATATGTGCGTTATCCTCGGCAAGAGTGAAGCCCTTGCCGAGGATAACATTTTAAATTCTGCATTAAATAACACCAAAACCTTAAGTTTGTGGCATTGTTTCCAGTCCTCAAAAAAACAGGTGAATACTTGATGTTTTAATTTGTTTCTTTTAACAAAAAACTTTTTAATGCGACTGTACCTTTTTACTTTGTAATTATATTTTTTTCCAAACAACACCTTGTGGAGTGTCTTCAATTGAAATATTCATTTTAGTTAATTTATTTCTTATTTCGTCTGCTTTTGCAAAGTCTTTATTTTTACGTGCATTTGTTCTTTCTTCAATTAATTTTTCAATTTCCACAGTATCAATTTCTGTATCGTCTTGTTTTTCTTCTTTAGTTTTAAATAAATCAAGACTTAAAACTTTGTCAAACTCTTTTAATAGATATATTTTTGTGTCGTCTTTAATGTCAGCTTTTAATACATCATAAACGCAAGTTAATGCAAGAGATGTATTTAAGTCATTATCCATACTATCTTTAAAACTTTGTAGATAAGGCAACGCTTCCTCTTGACTATAATTATTTTCGTCACCATTTAAATTTGAAATTCTTTTTATAAGTTTTTCGTACGCTTTTGTTGTATTGTCTAGTGCGTCATACGTAAAAGCAAGCGACTTTCTATAGTGGGATTGTAAACAAAACATTCTGTATACCATAGGATTGTAGCCTTTTTCTTCAAGTAAAGACACTGTTAAAAACTCGCCTTTTGATTTACTCATTTTACCTGTAGCGTCATTTAAATGCGTTACGTGAAACCAATAATTGCACCATTTTTCTCCAGTTGCCGATTCACTTTGTGCAATTTCGTTTGTGTGGTGAGGGAATGCGTTATCAACACCGCCACAATGAATATCTAAAGTAGTTCCTAAATGTTTTAAGCAAATTGCACTACATTCTATATGCCAACCTGGGTAACCTACACCCCATGGGCTATCCCATTTAAGTTCTTGGTCGTCAAATTTTGATTTTGTAAACCATAGCACAAAGTCAATTTTATTTCTTTTGTTTTCGTCTTCTTCTACGCCGTCACGCACACCTACTGCTATATCTTCTTGTGATTGACTGCCAAAAACGTAATATTCGTTTAATTTTGAAGTATCAAAGTACACGTTACCGCCTGATATATAAGCAAAATCTTTTTCAAGAAGTGTTTGAACTAGTTTTATAAATTCGTCAATACAGTTTGTTGCAGGTTCTATAATATCTGGTTTTTTAATATTTAATTTATCACAATCTGCAAAAAAAGCGTCTGTATAATATTTTGCTATTTCTAAAACTGACTTATTTTCTCTTTTAGCACCTTTTAACATTTTATCTTCGCCTGTGTCAGCGTCGCTTGAAAGATGCCCGACGTCTGTTATGTTCATAACTCTTTTTACATTGTAACCGCTGTAATTTAAATATTTTTCGAGTACGTCCTCCATCATATAAGTACGTAAATTGCCTATGTGAGCAAAGTGGTATACTGTAGGACCACAAGTGTACATTTTTACTTCGTTTTCATTATTTGGTTTAAATTCTTGTACATTATGCCCTAATGTGTTATATAGTTTCATTTGTTTTTTCCTCCAATTGTTTTTTAAGCAACTCGATTTCATGACGCATTTTGCAAAGCTCTTGAGAAACAGGGTCTGCAATATGTATTTGGTCGAGATAGTCTGTTCTTACTCCGTCTATTTTTACTATTTTAGCTGGTATTCCAACTGCTGTTGCGTTTGGTGGCACTTCATCAAGTACTACAGCTCCTGCTGCTATCCTTGCGTTATCTCCAACTGTAAATGGACCTAAAATTTTAGCACCTGCACCTACTAAAACGTTATTTCCGAGCGTTGGGTGACGTTTTCCGCTTTCTTTTCCTGTTCCACCGAGCGTTACATTTTGAAATATTGTACAGTTATCGCCTATAATTGTTGTTTCACCTATTACTACGCCCATTCCGTGGTCTATAAATAATCCTTTTCCTATTGTTGCCCCTGGGTGTATTTCTATTCCAGTTTTATGTCGACTACGCTGTGATATAAAACGTGCTATAAATTTAAAATTATGTTTATAAAACCAATTTGCTCGTCTATGAGAGCGAACTGCTTTAAATCCTGAATATAAAAAGTAAATTTCTAAACGACTTCTTGCGGCTGGATCTCTTTGCATTATTAAGTCAATGTCGTTTTTTAAAGATTTAAACATACCTTCAACCTCCTCTTTGAGATTAATTTATAATTATGAATTGTATTATACACTATTTATTATGAAAATGAAACATGATTAGCAAAAAAATTTTTATATAAATCAGTTTATGAAAAATAATTTAAAATGATATTAAACCCAATATTTTAATTAAATAATGACTATTAAAGGAAAATATATCATATTCAATATTTCCTTTTTATGTCTATAAGTAATTTTTTAGACAAAGTGGGGCAACCGTGCAAACACATTTCATGTGTTTGTAAATATAGTAGTATGCTTTTAAATATACATATAATATAGTAAATTTTAGAATAATAACCTATTATCAATAGTTTATAACTTTATTTTGCATACTACTATATATCGCTGATGCGTAGCATCAGCCACGGTTGCCCCCATTTCGGCTTTTATGCGATATTCTTAAAATAAGTATATTACAAGTGCATAAGTAATATATAAATAAAAAAATAATATTACTTACTTTTTTAAGTTATGAATAAAATATAAAAAACATTACAAGACAGATAAAAAAATCCATCTTATAATGTTTTATTTTATAAATCAAGAATAACTAATAAGTTTATGTCTTTTTCTGGCAACTGGACACTGGTATCTGTTTTTGTCTTTTAATTACGCATTACGAATTAAATTAAACTAAACTTTTTGTATCTTCAATAATTTTATTAATATATTCTTGTTCAATAATACATCTTTCAACACCGTCAACAACTGCTAAATAAAGTTCCTCACCTAAATTATAAAATTCTACTTTGTCGTTTTCAGCTTCAATACTAAACTCTGCTTCGATAGTTAATGTAGGTGTACCAGATAGCATAACTTCTTTTTGTGTTTCATCTGGTAGAGTTTCTATAGTTTTAATTGTGATGTAGCTAAATAGTTCTAAGAAAGAGTCAGTGTCTACGGTTTCGCCGTCAAGTTCTACGTTATAAGTTTCCTCTACGATATCGCCTGTTTCAACGTCCTCAATTAATTCTTCTTCAACTTCAAAATTATACTCTTTATCTTCTGCGTTTATAATAAAGTTTTCAGTGTAAAGTAGCACTGGATTGAAGAAATATTCATATAAAAGCTCGTCATAAGATAAGTTTATCCACTGTACTTTCTCCATTTCAATCGAGTAGATACAGTCTAACTCCTCACTATAAAGGTAAGCCATATTTGTTTCGTCCGCTTTAGCACCTTTAATAACGTAAGTTTCGTCGCTATACTCAACGCTAATTGTAGCTACTGCATTAAGTAGAGAATACTCCTCTAACTGCTCCTGTGTAGGCTGATAAACTAGAACTTCTAACGCTGCAAGTCCTGCTAGATTATCCATAATTAAAATACTATTTTCGTTACTAAGTTCTGCACCCTCAGTAGTCATATAATATGCATTGCTTGAATAATCCTCGTTTGAAATAATTGTAGGGTTACTGCTATAACTTTCGCCAGATAATGTAACTCCTACAAACTCACTTACTGCTGAGTCGCTATCTAGTGGTATAACTTCTAAGCTTATAATTTCGTCAAAGCTATAAAGCATTGTATCGGCTGTTTCATTAGATATTAAGTAAACTGCTTTTTCGTCGTTATACTGAATATAAACACCTGTATCGCCTAAAGCGTCGTCACCTAGTTTAATAATGCACTCCTGCCCATCATCATAAGTAGCTGTTATTACTATGCGTGGATTATCAAGCCCATATTCTTCTAAGTTTTCGCCGTTAATATCAATAATTTTAGTAGTTACTAAATTTGTAATATCTTCTATCATGCTGTCAAGTGCTGTTTGACCTAGTCTAATATCTTCATTTTCAACTAACTCATAAGAGTAGAAAGTGTCTGTATACTCAAGCCCTGTGTTTGGGTCTGTTGAGCCTGTGAGCATTTCCTCTTTTTCAATTAGATATTCATAACTAATTTCTTCATTTTCAACTTTAACACTATGAAGTCTGCTTACATCTCTATCATTTAAAGTAACTATGCCTGCACTTATAATATTGCCGTTTTCATCTTTTACAGATGGTATTACATTTCCTTTTGAGTCAACTGCATATTGTTCTCCGTTTGCATCTGTAGGATATGTTACACCTGTTAAATTGTCTGACGGCTGAGGTGTCAAAAATAGTAATGCTAATAATATACCGACTAAGACAGCAACACTCGCACCTGCAATTACTATACTTTTTGTCGACTTTTTCATTACTTATTCCTCCTAAGTCTCCAAACAACTACACCTGCAATTAATATTAAGATAGGAATTGCAATTGCAAAAATAATACCTAGAGGCTCATATTGGTCTGCATAAATACCTAAAGCTGGGTTGTCAATAGCTTTTGGAACTATAGATAGTCCTGCATCTTCTTTATCTGAATGGATATTTAAGATATTAACAAAATAGTCACCATTGTTAAATGTTGTAGCTTCTAAGAAACCCTCATAGAACATATAAGACGAACCAAACACGATTAAGGTTGACGCACTTTCGCCATCTTCGCTAGTTTTCATAGATGCTGCACCTATATTATGCACTGTTTGCTCTTCGTTTTCAGGGTTAAAGTCTTCTGGAATATCATAAGGTACAAAAACTGAACTTGAAGTAGCTAAAAGTGAACGTGCCATACCCTCATTAGTAATAGTTATAGGCACACCGTTTACTTGAATGATTGGTAGAGTTGAGTCTTTTAAGTTTTCTGTATAGTAAGTATCTGTAAAGTTTACTATAGATGAACCGTCACTTGCTACAAATGAGCTATCCATTTCAAAAGAGTATCCTTGCTCAAGCTCCATTCCCCAATCTTCAAGGAAAGATGTTAAGTTTGGCACTTGCTCTTCTGGTGCATACGATGGCACATAGAATAATGTTTTACCTTTTTTGCCGTCATTTTCTAAAAACGCCTCTAATTCCTCTACATTTTCCTCTGTTAAATCAACAGTTGGAGCAAATAGAATTATAACATCACTTTCAGGGTCTATATCTTCTGTTAAAATTGCAGTTTCTAAAACGTCGTAGTTATTAAGTCTTAATAACGACTTAAACGCATCAGCATCATACGAACCAAAACCATTTATAAATGTAATTTTTGTTTGAGAACCTTGACTTATGTTTAATATAGCCGTTGAAATTGCATTTTCAGCGTTTATAGAGGTTACACTTTCATACCCTGTGTATGAGTCGTACTCCCAGTTAAAAAGCTCTTTTTCTGTAAGCACTCTATAATTTTCGCCTTGTTCTACTATAAAATATCCTGGAGCAATGCTTTCGTTTGGATAATTATTTGAGTAACTTGGGTTTGCGTAAAGGTCGACATACTCTAAAGTTATATTATCTGAGCGTTTATCATATTGATTAGCTACTGCATCTGCTTGCACGTATAAGTCGCCCTCAGCTTGAATATCTGATTTACTTGCAAGAATTTTAATAGTCATTTCTTCATCAATTGAATTGATAATGTCTATACTATCGTCTGAAAGTTGGTTGATTTGGTTTGAAGATAAGTCAAAGCTTAAAATATTAAACCTTTCAACTAATACATTACTAATAACGTTTATTAATATAATTGCTACTACAAATAAGCATATAATAATTGTTGCAAATGTTCCTTTTCTAAAAGCACGTGAAGTAAGAGAGTTTCTACCTTTTTTCTCTACTTTTTCTTGCACTACATTGTTTTCTTTATTTTCCATTTTTTTATTCCTCCTTAGCTCCAACGTTTTTTCTCAATAGCTCTTACAGTTAAGAATAGGAATAAAACTGTAACGCTTAAAAAGAATATAATGTCTGAAATATTAAATAATCCAATAGAGAAATTACTTAAATGTTGTATAAATGAAAGACTACCTACTATATCTGAAATAATACCTTGTGGCACAACATAAACAATACTATCTACCATATAGATAAATAATCCTGCGGCAAAACCACCAACCGCTGCTATTACTTGACTTTCTGTAAGTGATGATATAAATAAACCTACTGCAATAATTGCAGCACCTGCTAAATATAAACCTATAAATGTACAAATAATCATGTTCCACGCTGGTGGAGTAAACGCTGCAATTACTAAAGCGTAAACAAAAAATATGCTAAAGCATATTAAAAGCATAATGCAAGCTGATAAGTATTTACCTAAAATGATTTTTGTAACACTTATTGGAGCAGTTAAAAGCATTTGGTCAGTTTTTTGCTTTTTTTCTTCGCTTAATAATTTCATTGTCATAATTGGCACTAAGAAAATTATAATTAAAAGCATACTTGAGAAAACTGGTGTTAAGTCTGAATTGTCAGACATTAAGCAACTCATATAAAAGAACATTCCTGAAAAAACGTTAAAAAACGCTAAAACTACAAAACCTATTGGAGATTTAAAGTAAGCACCTACTTCTCTTTTCAAAATTGCATTCATTACTTTTTACCTCCTTTTAAACTACCCTCAGATGTTAAACGTAGGAAAGCTTCTTCAAGGCTTAACCCTGCATTTTTCATAAGTATAATAGGGAAATCTTTTTGTGCCATAGCATTAAATATATCTTTTCTTACATCTTTATCTTTTTCTGATGTTACTATAAATTCTGTGCATTGATTTGCAAGGCTTGATACTTTCTCAACTTTTATAACACCGTTAATATCTTTAAGTGCATTAGTAACTAAAACTTCGTTACCAACTATTTGAAGTAACTGTTTGTTTCTACCTGTCATTACTTCTTCAAGTAGACCTGCTTTACTATCTGCAATAACTTCGCCTTTATTAATGATAATAACTCTGTCGCAAGTTGCTTGAACCTCTGAAAGCACGTGAGATGAAAGAATAACTGTATGTTTTTTTCCAAGACCTCTTATAAGGCTTCTCATCTCGATAATTTGTTTAGGGTCAAGACCAACTGTAGGTTCGTCAAAGATTAGCACTGGTGGGTCACCAATTAAAGCTTGAGCAAGCCCAACACGTTGCCTATAACCTTTTGATAAATGACCTATTATTCTATGGCTTGCATCTTCAATTTTTGCAAGCGAACATACCTCTTTTATGTGTTCATCTTTAGGTAGCTTAACTTTTTTAAGCTCAAAGATAAATTCAAGATATTTCTTTACAGTCATATCAACATAAAGAGGTGGTATTTCAGGTAGATACCCTATTTTTGATTTTGCACCTATTGGATCTTCTAAAATCTCGCACCCGTCAATCGTTACCGTACCTGCTGTTGAAGATAAGTAACCTGTTATAATGTTCATAGTAGTAGATTTACCAGCACCGTTAGGGCCTAGAAAACCTAAAACTTCGCCTTGATTTACTGTAAAACTTACGTTTTTAACAGCATAAATATCTCCGTATTTTTTTTCAAGGTTTTTTACTTCTATCATTTTTTCCCACTCCTTAAAAATTCTTTTCCATCATTAAATATACTAATATATTTTTACTTTTTTTGTGTTAATATTATATGAATTTTATTAGAACAAAATTTTTTGTTTTAATAAAATTCATAATGAAGAATAAATAGCTAATAGTGAAGAGGGAATAGTGAATGTTAAAATCCTTGCGGATTTTTTTATTTATATATTATTTGTATTGGTACTTTTAGTTTGTTGCAGTTATTAATTGCAAATTTTGTTCCAGTAGATTTTCCGTCCCAAAAAGCTAAAACCATGTCTGCATACTCTGAAGTTTGACACTTGCGAGTAGAAACAAACTATTGTATCATAACTTGACGAAAACAAGAAAAATTAGTATAATAATAACACATTGTTAGATTATTTTGATATATTTTTCCTATTTGAGAAAGCTGATGTTTTTTCAGTCCTCAGTGTAAAAATAGGTACAATGTGCATAAAAGCCGAGGAAAGCATATGAGGGATATAAATAATGGGCAAGAATAAAGATAATGGTAAAAAATTACAAATACGAAACAGCACGGTTGATTTTCTTGTATTTACCAAAGATTGTGTAGAAAATTCGATTGAAGTTAGAGTACAAGATGGAGATGTTTGGCTTACACAAAAAGCAGTAGCTGAACTCTTTGATGTAGATAGAAGTGTTGTGACTAAACACTTAAAAAATATATTTGAAAGCAAGGAACTTGACGAAAATTTAACTTGTGCAAAATTTGCACAAGTTGCCGACAATGGTAAAACCTATCAATATAAATTTTACTCTTTATCTGCTATTATCGCTGTTGGTTATCGTACAAATTCCGAAAGGGCTACCAGCTTTAGACAATGGGCGACAAAAGTGCTTAGTAGCTTTGCAAAACGTGGATATGTCCTTGATAAAGATAGATTAATTAATGGGCAGATTTTTGATGATGATTATTTCGACCACTTGGTTTCAGAAATCCAAGAAATACGAGCAAGTGAGCGACGTTTTTATCAAAAAATCACTGATATTTATGCAACAGCTGTCGATTATGCCGTTGACAGCAAGACTACAAAAGATTTTTTCGGAGCAGTTCAAAATAAGATGCACTTTGCAATTCATGGAAATACTGCTGCCGAAGTTATCGT
>CAYJFG010000080.1:3624-8936 GCA_964369305.1 uncultured Eubacteriales bacterium | reverse complement strand
CCACAAAACGATACACTATCGCATATTGCCAAAATTTATGATGAGCAACTTGAGAATAGTGGAGCTGAAAACATTTATCAATCCTTACAACAATATACAAAAGAACATTTAAACGATATAGGGATAACTTCAATTAGTTGGAAAGAGCTTAATTCACTTAATTTCTTTACTATATTTAATCAAGTATTAATAATGTTTTATGAAAACGGACAAACACCGCTTGTGGCTACAGTTCAAATAATAGGTCTTATTATCTTATGTGCTTTAGCTCAAAGCCTTAAATTTTCGGCTGGTAACTCAAATTTAAGCAATATGGTAGGATTAATTGGCACACTTTGTACAGTAGCAATTTTAGTTTTTCCAATATCAAATAGCATTTACACATCAGTTGAAATTATTAAAAGTGCAACAAACTTTATGCTTTTGTACATACCAATATTAGTAGGTGTTATGATATCTTGCGGTCAAGTTGCAACTGCATCGTCTTATTACACAGTTATGACTATGGCATCACAAAGTGTAACCCTTATATCATCTAACTTTATAATACCAATACTAAATATGTTTTTAGGATTAAGCGTTATAAGTGCAGTTACTAGTAAAGTAAATTTAGTAGGTATTTGTTCTCTATTTGCAAGCGTAATTAAATGGACACTTACTTTTGTAATGTCGATATTTGTGTCTGTCTTATCTTTTCAAACAATTATAAGTGGTATAGCTGACTCTACAGGCGTGCGTGCCACAAAATTTGCAATAAGCAGTGTTATTCCTGTAGTTGGAAGTGCTTTAGGAGATGCATATTTGACCGTTCAAAGTTGCATGAAAATGCTTAAATCTGGTATTGGTGTTTTTGTGATAATTGCAAGTGCATTTATATTTTTACCAGCAATAGTTGAATGTATATTATGGCTTTTTACTTTAAATATATGTGCAGCACTTGGTGACGTATTCGACATATCACCAATATGCAAACTACTTAGAAATTGCATTAAAGTTATATCAACGCTACTAGCAGTACTTTTATGTTTTACAACTGTTTTTGTAATTAGTTCAACGCTTATTATGCTTATAGGAGGTACTTAATGTGGATAGTGTAACTTCGTGGGCGGTAAGTCTTTGTATATGTGTAGCTGTTTGTATGTTAGTTGAATTTTTATCGACTGACGGCTCAATGGATAAAATTTTAAAATTTGTTTTAGGTGTGTTTTTAATATGTTTTGCAATTATTCCTATTAAAAATATAGGTGATATAGGAATAAAAGAGTATATAAACAGCATAAATATTGAAAGTATAGAAGAGGAATTGCCAAGCGATATTGAAAGCAAGTATAAAGATATAACTACAGAAAATATAACAAATATAATAAATCAATATTTATCTCAAAAAGAAATAAGTGCAAAAGATATAGACGTTATATTTAAAGACAATTCATTATCAAGCGTTCATATATACATAGATGAAAGTAATATTGAACAGGCTCAAAGTATAAAAAACGATATTTACAATAGTTTAAATGTTGCAGTGTTAGTAAAAGTTAAATAGGAGCTATAACATGGAAAGTAAACAAGATATTTTTAAAAGTATTAAAAAGTCGTTTTCAAACGAGAAATTTGTAAAAATAATAATAGTAGTTGGCGTTATAGGTATAGCACTAATATTTATATCATCTTTATTTGAAAGCGACATAGAGGTAAGTGAAAACCAAGACATAATAGAAGATACTACAGATTATATTGCACAGTATAAAAAAGATATGGAAACAAATTTAGGTAATATGATTTGTTCCATACAAGGTGTGGGAACTACAAAAGTTATGGTAACTGTAGATAGTAGTATTGAGTATGTATATGCTACAGACGACCAAACCAGCTTAGATGAACAAATAATAGATGATGATAATATAGAAAAATCTCAAGATATACAAGATAACCATGTGGTAATTAGGGAAAGTGACGGCTCGGAAAATGTGGTGAAAATCAAAGAAATACAACCTCAAATTAGAGGTGTCTTGATAATATGTGAAGGTGGTGATGATGTATTTGTGAAACAAAGTGTAATAGAAGCGGTTAGTAAATCGCTTGATATATCATCAGCAAAAGTATGCGTTACAAAGCTTTCAAAATAAAGAGAGGAGTATTATAAAATGAAATTTGGTAGAAGACAACTTGTTTTAGCATCATTAGTATTAGCTTTAGGAGCGGCAGTATATCTCAATTGGCAGTTTTCAGACATAGGGGCTACAAGCTTGCCTACAACTACTCAAGTAGGTAAGGAATTAGGAGAAGCAGAGTTTGTAAGTGGTAATCCAGAAGAAACAAAACCAGATAATGAAGATGCAACACAAACACCTTCAGAAAATGAAGAGGCTACTCAAACAAATGCCCAACCACAAAACAGCGACGAGTATTTTGCACAAAGTGAGCTTGAAAGACAAGAGGTGCAAGACAAATTAACTCAAAGTGCTAAAGATATATTAGAGGCGGTGTCATCTGATGAAAACTTAAAAGAGGAGGCACTCGCACAAGCAATGGAAATAGCTAATATTATACAGCAACAAGTGAATATAGAAAGCCTTATAAAAGCAAAGGGTTTTAGTCAGTGTTTAGCATTTATACAAAATGGAGAATGTAGTATAGTAGTAAGTAAAGATGAGATGACGGACGATAAAATAATTGCAATAAAAGATATTGTAAGTGGGCAAGCAAACATAGATTTTGATAAAATAAAAATTATTCAAGCCTAATATTGTATAAACTTCTATAAAAAGAGAAACGTTAGAGTAAAAACTAATGTTTCTCTTTTTAAATATAGTAATATAATAATGCTCTTTACTAAATAGTTATATAAAAAAAGAAGGTAGTGCATTAAGCTAAAACCTTCTTTTAATTTATCTTTATAACATTACTGCGTTGAATTAGTAGGGTCACTCATATTAGTGTCACTTTCAGTAGCTAAAGTGGTGTCTTCATTGTCAGTAACTGTGCCACTTGAGCCATTGCCTATCATACCATCTTCGGCATTACATGAAACTAATAAAAGTGTAAATAAAATCGCAAGTACAGATATTACTATAACTTTTTTCATAATATAATTACTCCTTAATTTTTTATACTAAAGTATTTAATTTTTTTCTGCAAAATAGCAGTAAAAAGGGTTAAATACTATATTAGCACATATATATTATTTACACTTAATTTATTAATATGAATGATTTTTAAATTATTTTACTTAAATCTTTTTTCAACTTTTTAATTATCTTTTTTTCAAGCCTTGATATGTAAGACTGTGATATGTTTAAAAGAACAGCTACTTCTTTTTGTGTATGTTCCTTGTTTCCATTTAAACCAAAACGTAACTGCATAATTTTTCGTTCTCTGTCTTTTAAACTTTCTACTGCATTATTTAAAATTAAGCAGTCTGCCTCTTGTTCTATATTTTTGTTGATGACATCGTTTTCGCTTCCAAGTATATCACTTAAAAGAAGTTCGTTTCCGTCCCAATCTACATTTAATGGTTCATCAATAGATACTTCGTTTTTAAGTTGTGTGCTTTTCCTTAAATACATAAGTATCTCATTTTCAATACATCGTGATGCATATGTTGCAAGTTTTATATTTCGCTCTGGTGAAAAGGTGTTTACCGCTTTTATAAGTCCAATAGTACCTATTGATATTAAATCTTCAACACTAGCACCGTTCGTTTCAAATTTTTTAGCTATATATACAACAAGTCTTAAATTATGCGTAATAAGTGGCTCACGTGCGTTTTCAACACCGTTCATTATATCTTTCATAACTTTCTCTTCTTCATGCGGTTTTAAAGGTGGTGGAAGAGATTGAGGACCATTTATATAATGGATATCCTCATTTTTAAAAAACACAACTCTTATAACTTTTGAAATTAACTTCATAACTTGCAACTCCTTTTATTCTAAGCACTCAATGTTTATAAGTGCTTTATAATTTTCAGTAAAATTTTTATTTTGTGATATTGCTATGTACGTTTCCTTTAAACATTCTTTATCATCTATAAACAATTTATCAGGCTTAAAAGCTGGCATTAAACCGTTTGAATTAACAGTTTTAAATGGAATAAATCTAATCCCCTTTAAAGCTTTAATATCATCTTTTGAATTTTCATTTAAAAAACTAAATATATCAAAAGGTATAATACTTTCTATATCTTCTTTTTGTATAACTATTACAGGAGACAGAGAGAAAGGCTCTTTTAAACTATTTCCAGTGTCGATTTTTGCATTTAATTCGCAAGTTTTATCTTCGTTGATGATTTTTAATTTGCAAAATACTTTTTTAGGCATTTTTATGGAAACATATTTGTTAATTAGCCATACAATTAAGTAACTAATTAAAGTGGATACAATAATTACAGAGGGCGATATATTAAAATACACTGTTGAATTATTTATTACCATACCACTAGGTGTAAATATAAACCAATATCCAATCATTACACCGCAAAACAAAAAAGTAACTAAATAAAATAGTAAAACATTTTTTATGTAAGTTTTTGCAGTTTTAAATCCAAAAGTTACAAGTACAATAAATAATGCAATTATAAGTTTAATTATAAAGTTCATAAAAGATGTTAGAGGTGGTAACATTATAATTAAAGAGGTTAAAGAACCTATTATTGCACCTAATATTAAACGTCTTTTTCGAGTGTTTCCCTTATTAAATTTTACAACAGCTAAAAGCAAAAAATAATTTATGAAAATGTTTAAACAAATCAAAATATCTAAATAAATAGTACTATGCACCTAATCACCACTGTATAAGAATATTTATTTTAACAATAATATTATTACATAGTATGCTTATATTTATTTGTCATATTATGAAAAACTTAAAGGAGGAATTTTTTATGTTACTAGGTTTTATTATAGGATTATTTGTAGGTGGGATTGTTGGGGTTGCCGTAATGTGTCTATTTCAAATTAATAAATGTAGAGAAGTAGAATAAACTATTGACTATTTAAGCCATTTTAGGTAAAATAAGTAAAGGCAATTTAAATATTTGATTGGTGGTGGACTTATTCATGGCAGCAAACACAATAGAAAAAGTAAAAGATGCTGAACAAAAAGCTGTAGAGGTTGAAGAAAATGCAAAAATTCAAGCAAAACAGATTATTGACGATGCAAACAGTAAAGCAAAAACAATTATAGAACAAAAAGTTTCTATTGCCTTGGAAACAGCAAAAAAGAATAAAGATAATGCTCATAAGAGTGTAGAAAAAAGTCTTGAAGATGCAAAGAACCAATCTGCACAGGAAGGTGAAAATCTAAAAGTAGTA
>CAYJFG010000080.1:0-3614 GCA_964369305.1 uncultured Eubacteriales bacterium | reverse complement strand
AAAACGAAGTAACTAAAAAAATTATTGAGATTATTATTTAAATGATTTAAACAAATATGTAGACGGAGGTGTAATTATTGGCTGTACTTGATATGAAACGCATAAATATATATGCGTTAAAAAAAGATCGTAAAGAGATTTTAGAAGAGTTACAGAGGCTTGGCTTAGTAGAAATTGAAAATCTTGATATAAAAGACAATATTTTTGAAAAAGAAGATACAAAACAAAAGCAATCTGTATTTTTAAAATCTTCAGCGACAGCAGGACAGGCTTATGAAATATTAAGCGAGTATGTAGAAGATGAAAGCAAGTCTATGTTATCGATGTTTGAGGGTAGAAAGCAAATATCTCCAGAAGATTATTACAAATATGTTAATCAGTCTAATGAGATTATGAGAATTGCTCATAAGTTAATTTCCCTTAAAAAAGGTATAGCAGAGTCAAAATCAGAAATTGCAAAATATGAAAATCAAGTGGTTTCGCTTGAGCCGTGGAAAGATTTCGATATATCAATGAGATATACAGGTACAAAGTATACAAAAGTATTTATCGGAACTTTGCCAGAACCAAAGACATATGAGGAAATACTTACAAGTATTGCACTTGAAGAACCAGAAATTAAAAACTTTTCTTTAGAAATTGTAAATACTGATGAAAACGGCACATATATTTTCTTAATTTGTCAAAATGAAGACTTTACTAAAATGGAAAATGCATTGCGAAATTTAGGATTTTCAAAACCGTCGGTACTATCAAAATATGTACCAATGGAAAGAATTGAGGAATTAAAAGGCAGAATAAATAAAGCGAGTGAATTTATAGCAGATAGTGAAAATCAAATAATTAGTTATAAAGGAGCAATGCACGCACTTGAGTTTATAGAAGATTATTACGTAATGCGTAGCGAAAAATACGACGTTATAGAAAAATTAGAAAACTCAAAGCATACTTTTATTTTAACAGGTTATGTAGTAGCAAGAGATTACGAATTAGTTGAAACTGCATTAACAGGAATGTTTGATGTCTTTATAGAAGAAGTAGAAATACAAAAAAATGAAACTCCACCAGTTGCACTTAAAAATAACGCAATTGTACAGCCTATTGAAAGCGTACTTGAAACGTACAGTATGCCGAAAAAAGGCGAGATTGACCCAACAAGTGCAATGTCGATTTTCTATTATGTGTTTTTTGGGCTTATGTTTTCAGATGCAGGGTATGGTCTTATTTTGGCATTAGGTTGCTTTATACTACTTAAAAAATGCAAAAACATGGAAGATGGACTGAAAAAAAGCGTTAAAATGTTTATGGGTTGCGGTATTAGCACAATGTTTTGGGGTATTATGTTTGGTAGTTACTTTGGTAATGCAGTAACAGTAATTGCTCAAACTTTCTTTAACACAGAACTTACAATACCACCGTTATGGTTTGACCCATTACAAGGTGCAAATTCAATGACACTTCTTATGACAGCATTCCTATTTGGTATAATCCATATATTTGTAGCACTTGGCGTAAAAGCTTATTCATATATATTACAGAAAAAATATTTAGATGTAATTTACGACGTTTTAAGCTGGTATTTACTAGTAGGTGGCGGTATTTTATCAATACTTTCTGTAGATATGTTAAAAGGAATGACTGGTTTTATGCTACCAGCTCCATTTGGCACAATTGGTGCTATATGTATGGCAGTAGGTGCAGTTATTATATTGATTTTTGCAGGACGAGAATCAAAACCAACAATAAGATTTTTAAAAGGCTTATATGGTTTATATGGTATAACAGGTTATTTGAGCGATATTTTATCTTACTCAAGGTTGCTTGCTTTAGGTCTTGCAACAGGCGTTATAGCACAAGTTTTCAATCAAATAGGCTCTATGATGGGTGGCGGTGTAATTGGAACTATTGTATTTATAATAGTATTCATTATAGGCCATGCGTTAAATATAGGTATTAATGCACTAGGTGCATATGTTCATACAAACCGTTTACAGTTTGTTGAATTTTTCGGCAAGTTTTATGAAGGTGGCGGCGAAAAGTTTAAGCCTTTCAAAATAAATACAAAACATTATAATATCAAGGAGGATTTCAAGAATGGATAATTTAGGTATAGTTTTTGCACTGATAGGGGCAGCTCTAGCAACATTTTTAGCAGGTACAGGTTCAGCAATAGGTGTAGGTCGTGCAGGTGTGGCAGCAGCAGGAGTTCTTGCTGAAGACCCTACAAAATATGGTAAGGTTTTAGTATTCCAATTACTACCAGCTACACAAGGTATTTATGGTCTTTTAGTTGCTTTCTTAATTTTAACAAACATTGGTATCTTAGGTGGCGACGCTGATATATCAGTAACAAAAGGTTTATTATATTTTGGTGCAAGTCTACCAATCGCTTTTGCAGGTATGTTCTCAGCAATTCACCAAGGTAAATGCTCAGTTGCTTGTATAGGCACAATTTCAAAAAAACCAGACCAATTCGGTAAAGCTTTATTATTACCAGCTATGGTTGAAACTTATGCTATTTTAGCACTTCTAATTTCAATGCTTGCTGTATTCAGCATACCAAACTTAAACGTATAATTTAAAGCACTAAAAATTTAACAGTTGGGAGTGTTGAACGCTTATGAGCGGACTCGAAAAAATAATTGAACATATAACGTTGCAAGCAAACGAAAATGCAAGTTTAGTAATTGATAATGCACAAGAAGAAGCTAACAAAGTTATAAAAACAGCAGAAAAAGAAGCTAATAAAAAAGAAGAGGAAATACTTCAAAATAGCGAACTTGAGTGTAACGACATTATCGCACGAGGAAAAAGTGCGTGTCAGCTTTATAAAAAAAGGGAAATGCTAGAAGCTAAACAGTTAATTATAAGCGATATGCTTGTAAAAGCTAAAAACTCTTTAATATCTTTAGAAAGCGATAAATATTTTGAAATTTTAAATTCTATGATTAAAAAACATAGCACAAAAGAAAAAGGGCTTATATCTTTTAATCAAAAAGACAATAAAAGAGTTTCAAAAGAATTTTTAAAAGATTTAGAGAAAAATTATAATTTAACTCTTAGTGAAAGTGATGCAAATATTGAAGCAGGATTTATACTTATCTACGGTGACATAGAGATAAACTGTTCTATACTTTCACTTTTTGAAAGCGAAATGGAACAATTACAAGATACCGTAAACAAATTATTATTTACAAAATAAAAGGGGGATTAGCATATGTCAACAGAGTTCACATACGCAGTCGCCCGTATAAGAGCTAAAGAGTTAAAGCTACTTACTAAAAAAGATTTAGATATGCTTTTACAAAGTAAAAACTTTGATGAAGCTATGAGATTTTTAGCAGAAAAAGGCTACGGTAGTGATAATAAAGAACAAACATCTGAGCAAATGCTTAAAGATGAATATAAAAAAACATGGGAATTAATGTGGGAACTAGTAGACGAAAAAGAGGTATTTAGCTTTTTTACAGTTCAAAACGATTTTCATAATTTAAAAGCATCTATAAAAGCTGTTACTAGAGATTTAACACCAGACGGCGTATTTATGAGCTATGGAAATACTCCTAGTGAAAATATTTATAACGCTGTAAAAAATAGAGATTTTAACGCTTTGC
>CAYJFG010000079.1:0-9362 GCA_964369305.1 uncultured Eubacteriales bacterium | reverse complement strand
CTTATAAAATATTTGATTTTCAATAGGCAAAATCGCTACAACTTATATTCATTTTTTAGCAACAGCCCAAGATAAACAATTGTTATGCTTATCTTGACCCTATTATACCATATTATATATAAAAAATAAAGGGTTTTTGAAAAAAATTATAAAAATTTACTTTTTATTTTACGAAAATTCACACACTTTTATAACTTTAGTGATTCAACATTACAATTAAAGTTTCACAACCCTTATAACTCAATTTAAGATTTAAAAAATGTGCATATTATTACGTTTATTGAAAAAAATACATAATTTTCGCTTAATTTTCTGCTAAAAATATTGCCAAAGCAATATTTTTTATGGTACAATAGAATGCGAAAATATTTTTTTGGAGGTTTACAATATGAAACTAGCGTTTTCTACATTAGGTTGTCCAGATTTTGACTGGCAAAACATTTATACAATGGCTTATGATTTAGGCTTTAGCGGTATTGAGTTAAGAGGTTTAGGCAATGAAATACTCGGTTCAAATCCATTTGATCATAAAAATATTAAGCAAACAAAAAAGCAATTAACAGATAATAACTTATCTATTCCTTGTATTTCTACTGGTTGTGCTTTAAAATTTGAAGATAAACGTTGCGAAAATATAGAGGAAATTAAAAAATACATAGATTTAGCTTTCGAGCTTAAATCATCTTATATACGTATTTTAGGGGATTTAAAACCATTTGTTGATGGCGAAGTATCTGACGATGTTGTATGTGATGCACTTTTAGAACTTATCCCTTACGCTCAAGAAAGAAATATAACTTTACTTGTAGAAACTAACGGCGTTTACGCTGATACTACAAGACTTAAAAATTTATTAAATAGAGTTAAAAGTGACTTTGTTGGTGCTTTATGGGATATCCACCACCCTATTCGTTTCTTTGGCGAAGCTCCTGAAACTACTATTCAAAATTTAGGTGCTTACATTAAATATGTCCATATCAAAGATTCTCTATTAATCAATGGCAATGTTCAGTATAAATTAATTGGTGAGGGCGATCTTCCTATACAAGATGCTATAAGCTCTTTAATGTCTATAAATTATGAGGGATTTATTTCTTTAGAATGGGTTAAAAGATATACTCCAGATTTGTCAGATCCAGGTATTGTATTCCCTCATTTTTCAAACTACATGGAAAATATTATAAATAAAAATAATATTGAAATTACTCATGCAAACGACGTTGAAAGCAAACCATGCGATATGATGTTCCCTAAAGATACACTAATTGATTTAACTTTCCCTGAGCTTTTAGACTTAGCTATTGAAAACTACCCAGACAATTGTGCTTTTAAATATACTACTCTTGACTACACAAGAACTTATAAAGAATTTGGACAAGATGTAGATAACTTTGCAAAAGCATTAATTGCTATTGGTGTAAAAGCTGGCGACCATGTTGCTATTTGGGCTACTAACATTCCTCAGTGGTTTATTACTTTTTGGGCTACTACTAAAATTGGTGCAGTTTTAGTAACTGTTAATACTGCTTACAAAATTCATGAGGCTGAATATTTATTAAGACAATCAGATACACATACTCTTGTAATGATGGACGGCCATAAAGATACAGACTATATCGGCATTATGAAACAACTTTGCCCAGAACTACAAAGTGCCGATTCAAATAAACCTTTACATTTAGAGCGTCTACCATTCTTAAGAAATATCATTACTGTTGATAGCAAACATAATGGATGCCGTAATTTTGACGAGGTATTAGAACTTGCTAAAACTGTAAGTGATGAAGAATTAAACAAGCGTTTTAAAAATATTAACACTCATGATGTATGCAATATGCAATATACCTCAGGCACTACTGGTTTCCCTAAAGGCGTTATGCTTACACATTATAACGTTGTTAATAATGGTAAAGCTATTGGCGATTGCATGAACTTAACTTATAAAGATAGAATGATGATTCAAGTACCTATGTTCCATTGCTTTGGAATGGTTCTTGCTATGACTGCAAGTGTATCACATGGTAACACAATGCTACCTATCCCTGCTTTTTCACCTAAAAAAGGTCTTGAGTGTGTTAATAATGAACAAGTTACAGCTTTCCATGGTGTTCCTACAATGTTTATAGCTATGCTTGAGCATGAGGACTTTGAAAAAACAGATTTTTCACACGTTAGAACTGGTATTATGGCTGGTAGCCCTTGTCCAATAAACGTTATGCAAGACGTTTTAAATAAAATGAACATGAATGAAGTTTGTATTACATATGGTCAAACTGAAGCTTCTCCTGGTTGCACTATGAGTAAAACTACTGATAGTATAGATGTACGTGTTAGTACTGTAGGTGGTCCAATCTTTGGTGTTGAATGTAAAATTGTAGACCCTGAAACAGGAAAAGACTTAGGCGACGAAGAAGACGGCGAGTTTGTTGCTAGGGGTTATAATATAATGAAAGGCTATTATAAAATGCCTGCTGCAACTGCGGCTGCTATTGACAAAGACGGTTGGCTACACACAGGCGACCTTGCAAGACGTACAAAAGAGGGCAACTATAAAATCACTGGTAGAATTAAAGATATGATTATCAGAGGTGGCGAAAATATTTACCCTAAAGAAATTGAAGAATTTTTATATACACACCCAGATGTATCAGACGTTCAAGTTATCGGTGTTCCTGATGAACAATACGGCGAAGAAATTATGGCTTGCATAATCTTAAAACAAGGTAAATCTCTAACAGAGCAAGAAGTAAAAGATTATGTTTTAGCACATATGGCTAAACATAAAACTCCACGTTACGTTGACTTTGTAGACAGTTTCCCTATGAATGCTGCTGGCAAAATTCAAAAATACAAAATGCGTGAAGCTGCTGTTGAAAAATTAAAACTTCAAGCAGCTGACAGCATAGAAACAGCATAATAATTTTTAAACTCTTGAAAATGAACTTATACATTTTCAAGAGTTTTCTTTATAAATGTTAAATTTTGACTAAAAACTTGACAATTTATCTTCATTTGTATATTATTTTAATATAAGTCATTTATAGGGAGGTTTAATATGATTGATTTTTCAGAACTTTTAAATATAAATCAATTAGTTGATTTTTTATTGTTAATAGCAAGATTTGTAATTCCGTTTTTAGCATTAGTTATTATATTAAAAATATATTTATCACTTAATAGGCACCAAAGAAAAGAGGAGCCACTTGTAGTAGATAGCTACAGTGGTCAAGCATTTCCTGTCCAATCTTGGGAAAACAGTATCGGTAGGAATAAAAGCAATGATGTTTATATAGATGACCACTCTGTTTCTCGTGATCACTGCGTTTTACTTAGACGTAAAGATGGCTGGTTTGTAAATGATACTGGCTCAAAATATGGTACATATATAAATGGACAGTCAATTCAAGACAGAACACCTGTATACATAGACGATAACATCACTGTAGGTAACACAACTCTAACTTTAAAGAAAGCTACAGACTACACTGATATAAGCAAATTTGCGTCATTTATGAACAAGTTTAAAAGCAAAAAAGAAATTCCCCCTGCAAGCATTATGTCTTTAATAACTTTCTTTTTGTCGTTATTGACTGTTACTTCGTGCTTAAAAGGTAATTCGCTTTCTTTTGTTCCTTTACTATTTTTTGTAGCATTTATTAGTATATCATGGTGTTATTTTTTCTTTTCAAAATACATATTTAAAAGAAAGTATTTTGAAATTGAGTCGCTTGCTATTTTCTTAACTGGTATAGGTTTGATTTTAGCAAGTGGTCGATTAGGAAATGGCGAAAATGACGACTTAATTATACGTCAACTTTTAACTCAAGTAATTTCATTTACAGCAGGAATTATATTATTTTGTGTTATTATTAAGTTTATTGAGAAACCTGACAAAGTTGAAAAATGGCGTGTTCCCGTTATGATTATTTCAATACTTTTTCTATTTTCAAGTATTGTTCTAGGTTCAGTTATTAACGGTGCTACTAACTGGATTAGCATAGGCGGTATTTCCATTCAACCATCTGAATTTGTTAAAATAGCATTTATATTTACAGGTGCTTCTGCTTTAGATATTTTGCAAAAAAACAAAAATTTAATTCAGTTTATTTTATACGCTTCTATTTGTGTTGGTGCTTTAGCTATTATGAGCGACTTCGGAACGGCTTTAATTTTCTTTATTACATTTTTAATGATAGCTTTTATGCGTTCTGGTAGCTTTAAAACCGTTCTTCTTGCATTATCTGGTGCTGTTTTAGGTGGCACTGTTGTTTTACGTTTTATGCCTTATATAGCTGAGCGTTTTTCAGCATGGGGCCATGTATTTGAACAAGCTTATGATCTAGGTTATCAGCAAGCTAGAACTTTAACTTATTGTGCAAGCGGTGGTTTGTTTGGCGTTGGTATTGGACATGGTTATTTACAATATGTTGCAGCATCTGAAACTGATTTAGTTTTCGGCGTTATTTGCGAAGAATTAGGGCTTATTATGGCATTACTCGTTGCTATTTCAATTGGCGGACTTTTCTTCCATGCTAGAGCTGTTACCACACGCAGTCGCTCGGCTTTCTACTCAGTTTCTGCTTGTTGTGCAGCTGGCCTTTTAGTAGCACAAACATCTTTAAATATTTTTGGAGCAACTGACATTTTACCTTTAACAGGTGTTACACTTCCTTTTATCAGCTTAGGCGGTTCAAGCATGATAGCTTGCTGGGGGTTACTTGCTTTCATTAAAGCGTCTGATGAAAAAACTTATCACAAAGAAATAATTATTAAAGACTAGAAAGGAGCTGTTTTTATGAAGAGAATACTTAGACGTTCGTTTTTTATAACTTTAATCACTATTGCTTTTTTTATAGGCTTAGGAGTTTTTACTTTTAGATTTTTTTCACATAGTGAAGAATGGATTAATCAAAAATATAACGGTCATATCGCAGGCGATAGTGGCATTACAAAAGCTGGAATGATTTTTGATAGAAACGGCGAAATTCTGGCTCAAACTGTTGATGAGCAAAGAGTATATCACGATGACGAAATTATAAGAAAAGCTACTTTACATGATGTTGGCGATAATGGCATTAATATTTCAACTGCTGTTCAAAGTTTATATAGAAACGACCTTATTGGTTATAATAGTGTTTTAGGGTTTGGCGTACCTGAAGAATGGCGTCAGAGTAAAAATATTACTTTGACTATTGATTCGCAATTATCAAAAGTGGCGTATCAAGCTTTAGCAGGAAAAAAAGGTTCTGTTATACTTTTAAATTATGAAACTGGAGAAATTTTATGCGATGTTAGTATTACATCTTACGATCCTCAAAACCCTCCAGTCATCACTGAAGAAAACGAAGAAGAGTACGATGGTGCATATTTAAACAGAGGTATTTCTGCTACTTATACACCAGGTTCTATTTTTAAAATAATTACAAGTGCAGCCGCTGTTGAGCATATACCAGATATCCATGAGCAAACTTTTCATTGTAGTGGCAGTGTAGAAATTGATGGCGAGGAAGTTATTTGTAGTGGAGTTCATGGCGATATTTCATTTGAAAACGGTTTCGCACAATCTTGTAATGTTGCTTTTGCAGAAATAACAATGCAACTAGGCAAAGAAAATATGGAAAATATGGCAACTAAACTTGGAATTGAATCTTCATTTTCTATAGATAAAGTAGACACTTTAAGAGGACATTATGACGTATCTTCGGCTAGTAATGTAGATTTTGCATGGTCTGGCATTGGACAATATACTACTTTAGTAAACCCAATGCAAATGGCTATTCTAATGAGTGCAATCGCTAATGATGGCACTGCCATTACACCTTATTTATTATCAAATATTACTTCAAGTGATTTTTCCAAAGTTGAGAATACTTTATCTCAAAGCGGTAAGACTTTAATGAGTGAAGATACTGCTTTTGAGCTTGAAGAGCTTATGCGTCATACTGTAATTACAAATTATGGTGATTGGATGTTCCCAGAACTTGAAGTTTGTGCTAAAACTGGTACAGGTCAAGTTGAAGACGGAAAAAACAACGCATGGATGGTCGGATTTTCAAGCAATGAGGATACTCCAATTGCATTTGCCGTTATAGTTGAAGATGGTGTATCTGGATATTCTACGGCTGGTACTGTTGCAAGTACTGTTATAAGAGAAGCTACTCTGCTATTTAAATAAAAAATTTCCCTTTTTAAATCTGTTAGCAAAGTGGGGCAACCGTGCTTTAGCTTTACGCTAAAGTAAAATATCGAACGCAAGAAAAATTTTTCCTTTTTAAATTTAATCTACCTGCGTTCGATATTACAAACGCATAAATGCGTTTGCACGGTTGCCCCCATTTCGTGTTCTTGAAAAGTTTTTTATAAAACACGATTTTATGGATATTATAAACTTATATTTTTTTATTACTTTCTTTTTTATAATGAGATTTTTTCAACGCAAAACTAGAACTACTTTAAAGTTTCAAATTATGAACAAAAATTAGTTGCAAATATAGTCAAAATGATATAAAATAAATTCAACAATTCAATATTTGAAAGGGAATTTAATTATGAAAAACAAAAAAAGAATTATTTTATCATTGTTTTGTGCATCAATAATGGCGCTATCTTTTGCCTCATGTTCTCAAAGTTCTACAACTAATGGAGATAGCACAGAACCTACACAATCTACAACTTCAGCAGAAACTCAACCTGTAGAACTTGTGGATTACACACCAGAAGATCAAAAAGGCACATACGGAACTGAAGCTGGTTTTCAACTTGAAATGCCAGAAGTAGGAGAAGAAATTGCAATTATGCATACTAATATGGGTGATATCTATATGAGATTTTTCCCAGAACAAGCACCAAAAACTGTTGAAAACTTTTTAACTCACGCTCAAGACGGTTATTACGACGGCGTTACTTTTCATAGAGTTATTAACGACTTTATGATTCAAGGTGGCGATCCTCTAGGTAATGGAACTGGTGGAGAAAGCATCTGGGGAGAAGATTTTGAAGACGAATTTAACGACGATTTATTAAACTTACGTGGTTCAGTTGCTATGGCAAATGCAGGCCCTAGCACAAACGGTAGCCAATTCTTCATAAACCAAAGAGGTAGCGAATTGTTTGAGTGGGATACATTAGACAATTACTGGTTACAATTTTTAACTGCTTACTCTCAAACCGCCGAAGCAGATAGAGAATCTTTTGTTGAGATGTATGGTGGTTCATTCTTTAATACAGAACTTGCAAGTCAAAATGTTATAGATTTGTACGAAGAACATGGCGGTAACGCTAACTTAGACGGTTCATATAATGCTGGCGGTAGAGGACATACTGTTTTTGCTCAAGTATTTGATGGTATGGACATTGTAGACAGTATTGCAGGCGTTGAAACTGACGAAAGCGACAAGCCAACAACTGATGTAGTTATAGAAAGTATTGAAGTAATACCATATGCAGGATAACTTTAATTCTTAATATATAAATTTAATTTTACGGAGGAATATTTATGGCAAATTTAGTACATTTAAAAAACGGCGAACTTGATAATCTACTAGAAAACAACAAAATAGCTGTTGTTGATTTATGGGCAACTTGGTGTAACCCATGCAAAATGCTTGGTCCAATTTTCGAGCAATTAGCAACTAGTTGTGAAAATAATGGTGTAGCTTTTGCAAAAGTAAATGTTGACGAGGCAAGCGAAATTGCAACTAAATGTGGAGTTATGAGCGTTCCTACAGTAATATTTTTTAAAGACGGTGTAGAAGTTCAGCGTGAGATTGGATTTCATCCATTAGACTTTTATAAAAATATTTTAAACGGATTAATCTAAACAAATTTTACAAAAATTCAAAATTTCCATAACTATATTTTAGTTATGGAAGTTTTTGCATAAAAGGAGTATATACATATGAATTTTAATATAGATAACTTTAGTTGGACCAGACAACCTCAAAATTTCATAATTGAAAATAATACTGTTGAAATTACTACAAAACCACATACAGATTTATGGCAAAGAACATTTTACAATTTTAGAAATGACAATGCCCCTGTTTTCCAAATGGAAAGCGACGAAAAATTTTTCTCTTTTACTTTTAAAACTCAATTTAATAGCGTTCATCGTTTTGACCAATGCGGTGTAGTAATGTATTTAGATAGCGATAACTGGATAAAGGGTTCAATTGAATTTGAAAACGAGGATTTCCAACATATGGGTAGCGTTGTTACAAATAATGGCTATTCTGATTGGGCAACTTGCGAAATTCCAGCAACTGTAAAATCAGCATGGTACCGTTTTAGTCGTCGTAACAATGATTTTCGTGTTGAATGTTCATTTGACGGTGTCAAATTTCATCAACTTAGAATTTGCCATATGTTTAATATTAAAGATAAAGTTAAATTTGGTATATATGCTTGTAGCCCAGAAAATTCTACTTTCAAGGCAACTTTTTCAAATTTTGAGCTAAGCGAATGTAAGTGGGAACCTCACGACGGACAACAACCAGATTAATTTTTACGTTTTATACAAAAAACTTGATAAGAAAATGTAAATATCATCAAAAAGCTATTGCAACTTATGTAATTTATGGTATAATAATTGTTGATAATAAATTTGAAAGGAACGAAAAAATTAATGAAAAAAATTATTTTAATGCTTTGTGTTGTTTTAATGTTAGTATTTTCTTTAACATCTTGTATGCCTATGGGTACAACTGGAGAAGGAGGAGAAGCTGCCGAAACTGATCCTTCACAAATGATAATGTTATTTGTTATTTATGGTGTAATTATCGTAGGTGGTTATTTCTTAATTATTAGACCTAATGGCAAAAAGAAAAAAGCTGAACAATCTTTAAGAGATAATTTAGAGATTGGCGACGAAATAACAACTATAGGTGGTATTATGGGTAGAGTTATTAGTATTAAAGAAGATAGCGACAGCATTGTTATTGAAACAAGTTCAGATAGAACAAAACTACAATTAAAACGTTGGAGTATTTCATCTGTTGATACAGTAAAAGAGCAACCAGCAACAGCTCAAACAAAAGAAGAAACTACTAAAAAAGGCGGTTTCTTTGGTAGAAAAAAAGATAAATAAGTTATATTTAAATAAATTTTTGAATAGTTATGGAATATATAAGTTCCATAACTATTTTTTTATATAAAATTATAGAGGTGATTTTAATTGAAAATGACAAAAAGCAAAATAATCAAAACTATGATAATAGGAATTTTATGTGGATTAGTCGTTATAAGTGCTTTACTTATTGTTTCATCGTTTTTATTAACTTCCATGAAAACAGTACCTGATATGGCAATAAGTACTATAACAATGATTTTTGCGTCAATAGGAGCATTATGTAGTGGTTATGTAG
>CAYJFG010000078.1:499-9365 GCA_964369305.1 uncultured Eubacteriales bacterium | reverse complement strand
TTCTTACTATAGAAAACTGACTTATCTTTATACATACTACTTTCAGCTTCGTTAATTTTTTCGCTTAACTCTTTAGAGTTAGTGCTAAAAGAATATCCATAAGACATTAAAACAGACTTGTCAGTATCTAAATATGATTTAAAGTTGCTTACTTCACAATTAAAATAAGTTTCAGATGGAACTTTTTTCATAACAACAAATTCATCACCGCCAACACGATAAACATTATTGCCAAAAAATTGCTTTAATATATTTGCAGCACCAATAATAAGTAAGTCGCCTTTGTCATGTCCTAAAGTGTCGTTAATTTCTTTAAGCTTATTAATATCAACAAAAATTATACCTAAAAGGCTTGGGTGATTTCTTGTTAAATTTGTTATTTCTTTAAAGTAACTATAACGGGTGAAAGTGCCTGTTAATACGTCTATTGAACTAAGCGAAATAAATTTTTCAAGCAGATAAAATCTACAGTTGTTTACATGATTATCACCAATAGCAATAGCCCTTACAAAACTTTCGCAATTGCCATATCCACAAGAAAAACAATTAATATTTCTTTTTTCTTCTGTAGTTTTTCCAAGTTGCATATATATGATTTCGAGGTCAATATCTTCTTCTTTTTTGAAATTATCACTTTTATTATTATAAGATCTGTAAAAATCTTCAAGATTTAAAGTGCTATCAAAATAATTTATTAAACCATTTATATTATCGGCTGAAATTTTGCGTTTTCTGTTATTTATATTAAAATCAATATGGTTGTAATTTGCATCTTTTAAAGTTCCAGTTCCTAAGTTGCAACCATGTTCGCAGTTTAAGGCGTCTATAATTAAAGGAGTAGGATTATTGTTTTTTAAGTCAATAGCGAGCGACTTGAAATAATCTTCAATATTTTTAATGCCCTCAATTTGTTTTGTCCAAACATTATTTCCTAAATACAACTTAACATTTTCGGTTAAACCACCTGGGCGAGGAAAAGCAAAACCATAAGAATGTTCTACGCTATCGAATGATGTTAAAGGGTAATTGTCTAAGTCGATATTGTTACGTTCAATATACTTAATAAGTTTAGCAAATGTAATATTGTAAGTTAATTTGTTGTTTGTGTTTGAGTCTAGACACTCACGTTTTTTGCCAATGCAAGGCGATAAAAATGCAATATCATCAGTAATATTTTGATAATTTTTTAAATAAGTAGCAACACAAACGGCTGGACTTTGAATAGGTGATAAGTACTTTATAAGTTCTGGCTTGAATTTTTCAATATAACTTACAACAACTGGACAAGGTTGGGCTATAACTGTTTTTAAGTCATGTTCAGTAATAGCTTTAACGTAAGCCCATGTGCAAATATCTGCACCGTAGGATACATCATATACCTTTTTAACACCTTTATCTTTTAGAAAACTAATAATTTTTCCTATATCTTCAAAATTGTAGTGTGCGGCTGGTGCTATTATTAATGATATATTTTTACCTTCTTCTAAATCAAAGAAAAATTCTTCTGTATCGTCAATAAAGTCTCTAGCGTCATGGTCGCAAATAGATATACAATCACCGCAAGAAATGCAAAAACCGTCTTTAATTATAACTTTGTTTTCGTCATTTTCCCATACAGCCTTGTTAGCTTTAGTAGGACAGACAAACATACATTTATTGCAACCCATACATTTTTGTTCTTCAGTATGTACAAAATTTAAGTTATCCATTATTTTTCACCTCATGTAATTAAATCAAATTCATTATAACATATTTAATATGTAAAAATCTATATTTTTTATGAATATAATAAAAAAATATAGTATTCAGCCTCTTGGATTTTAACACGAAAAAATTATTAAATTTATTGGAATGTTATTATTGCATAAAACTCCAGTACAGTTACAATAAATAACCTGAAAATGATAATGGTTTTTAAGTTTAAGAAATTTGTTAAAACAAATAAGTCAAAATGTTATTTATTTACAGGAATTTTGTTGACATATTGGTATAGCTGATGTATAATTAATTTGCGAGTGATTTGCAAATTATGTTTAGGAGCATTTATTATGAATAAGTATCAAACAGATCAAAGACAAAAATTATTACAACTTTTCCAAAATAGTGGACATGATTATTTTTCGGCGTTAGATATTTTTAATAGTTTAAATAGTGAAGATATAAGCATGAGTGCTATTTATAGAAATATAAAAGATATGGAAAATGAAGGAGTAATATGTAAAGTAAATGAAAAGGGCAGACAAGAGGCTTTGTATCATTATGTAAACCCTGAAAGCTGTTTAGGTGTTGTTCATTTAAAATGCGAAAAGTGCAAAAATACGTATCACTTAAACCGCCATATATCTAATATGATTACGTGCATTGCAAAAGATGTCTTTAACTTCTCTTTAAACAATGCAGGTGCTTTTTTATATGGTGTTTGTGATAAATGCGTTTAAAAAGAAATTTAACTTAAAAGGAGAATAAATCTAATGAAAAAGAAAATTATATGTGCTTTAGCTCTAGTAGGAACAATGTTTTTAACAGGGTGTGCAACTTCAAACACAACAGGAGATGAAACAACGCCTACTAATAGCGGTGCAGAAAAATATAGCATTGTAGCTACTTCATTCCATGAGTACGACTGGGTAATGCAAGTTTTAGGAGATGAAAAAGAAAATTTTGATGTAACTTTGCTTATGGATACAGGCGTAGATATGCATAGTTATGAACCAAGTGTAGAAGACATTGCTACAATTAATTCATCAGATTTATTTATATATAATGGCGGTAATTCTCAAAGTTGGGTAACAGATGCAATAGCAAACCCATCAAATAGCAACTTTAAATCAATAAATGTTATGGAGTCTTTAGGTGACGAAATAAAAGAAGAAGAGATAGTTGAAGGTATGCAAAATGATAGTAACGACCATGACCATGATCACGAAGAAGAAACAGAAGCTGACGATCACGACCATGACCACGAAGAAGCGACAGATGCTGACGATCACGACGACCACGACCATGATGAAGAAACTAGTGGACACGACGACGAACACGTATGGCTTTCACTTGATAACGCAAAAGACGTTTGCGAAGTTATCGGAGATGAAATTGCTAAAATAGACACAGAAAATGCAAGCACATACAGAACAAACGCAGATAATTATATTAAAACATTAGATGATTTAGATAATAATTACGAAACTGCAATAAAATCAGCACCACGTGATACTCTAATTTTTGCCGATAGATTTCCATTCTTATACATGCTGGACGAGTATGACGTAAATTATTATGCAGCATTCCAAGGTTGTTCAGCTGAAACAGAAGCAAGTTTTGAAACTATTACTTTCCTTGCAGGAAAAGTAGATGAATTAGATGTAAATAAACTGCTAATAATTGATAACGGATTAGAAGAGTTGGCACAAACAATTAATAATAGCTCACAAGATAAAGATTGCAAAATTTTAACTTTAAATTCTTTACAATCAGTTTCAAGTGATGATATTAACTCAGGTGCAACATATTACAAATATATGTCAGAAAATTTAGAAGTTTTGATACAAGCCTTAGCACAATAAAATTATAAGACTTAAAATTCGTGGCAGAAATTTTGTCACGAATTTGCACACATAAGAATATAGGAGATTTAAAAACAATATGCAAATAATATGTAAAAATCTTTCTGTAGGGTATAATAATACACCATTACATGAAAATATAAATTTAAGTATTCCGTCAGGCTCTTACGTTTGTGTTATTGGAGAAAATGGAGCAGGAAAAAGCACGCTTATCAAAACAATGCTTGGACTAATTCCGCCTATAAATGGTAGCATTACTATGGAAGATGGATTGAGTAAATTAGATGTGGGCTATCTTCCACAACAAACACAAGTGCAAAAAGACTTTCCAGCATCAGTATTTGAAGTAGTTTTGTCAGGGTGCTTAAATAAAATAGGATTTAGACCATTTTATAATAAAAAAGAAAAAAAGCTTGCAAGTCAAATGCTTGATAAACTCAATATTTTGCATTTGCGTAAAAAAAGTTATTGTGAGTTATCAGGCGGACAGCAACAAAGGGTCTTGCTTGCTCGTGCTTTATGTGCTACTAATAAAATCCTATTATTAGATGAACCAACAGCAGGGCTTGATATTGCAACAACTAAAGAATTTTACAAACTTATAAAAACATTAAATGATGAAGGTATTACAATAATTATGATAACACATAATCTTAACGATGCAATACAAGATGCAAATTATATAATATGTTTAAATAATTGCGGTGTAAATTGCATGACAATTGATGCTTATAAGGAGGGGAAACAATGCTAGAAACATTAATGAATTATCTACAGTATCCCTTTGTAATATATGCGTTAATAGTAGGTGTTTTAATTGCGTTTTGCTCATCTTTATTAGGTGCGACTTTAGTTTTAAAAAGGTTTTCCTATATAGGCGACGGACTTTCTCACATTGCGTTTGGTGCTATAGCTGTAGCATCTGTACTAGACCTTGCTAATCAAGATGTTTTAGTTTTTCCGCTAACTGCAATAAGTGCAATATTACTTTTAAGAATAGGACAAAATGCAAAAATAAATGGAGATGCTGCAATTGCAATGCTTTCTGTAGGTTCGCTTGCAATAGGTTATTTACTTATGAATGTTTTTTCTGTATCGTCAAACTTAGCAGGAGATGTTTGTACTACATTATTTGGCTCAACATCAATAATAACGCTTACAGAAAGTGATGTTATAGTAAGTTTGATTTTATCATCAGCTGTAATAATTGTATTTTTACTGTTTTATAATAAAATATTCTCAGTTACTTTTGATGAAACTTTTGCAAAAGCAACAGGAATTAACGCAGGTCTTTATAATTTAATTATAGCTATAACAATTTCAGCTGTAATAGTTGTTGCTATGAACTTAGTAGGCTCGCTATTAATTAGTGCCTTAGTAGTTTTTCCAGCACTATCATCAATGCGTATATTTAAAAACTTTAAAATGGTTATTATTTCATCGTCCATTATTTCAGTGTTATGTGCATTTACAGGTATAATAATTTCTATACTTGTAAGCACACCAGTTGGAAGTACAATAGTAGCACTAAATATTTTTGTGTTTGGACTATTTTGCTTAATATCTTTTGGAAAGAGGAATATACGTGCAAAAAATTAAATTTCCACTTGTTATAATATGTTTTTTGTTTATACTGAACTCTTGTGCAAGCAGTGACACTAATTTAGGAAGTGACTTAAAAGCTGAAATTGAAACACAAAGTTTACAAAATAGTAATTCAAATCTAGATTATGATTTGACTACACTAAGTTCAGCGATGATATATGCTCAAGTATATGAAATGATGAATAATCCTACAAACTACTTAGAAAAAACTTTTAAAATTAATGGATATCACGAAAGAACTATAATTGAAAATAGGGAAGAGGAAACATCTTTTATAATAATAGCAGATGCACTTGCTTGTTGTGCTACTGGAATTGAAATGAAATTTGATGATGGAATAGAAATACCAGAAATTTCACAAACAATAGTAGTTGAAGCGGTATTCACGTCAGAACTTAAAAATGGTCAACACTATTATTATTTGCAAGTGGAAAAATTAGAAATTGAAGAATAAACAAACCCAAAATAACTTGACTTTAACATCATGTTATTTTGGGTTTTTAAAATTACAAATATAAATTCATTAAAATTTCATCGTAATACAAATTATTTATTTTTAAATATTTATTATATCTACCTATTTCGACAAAACCAAATTTTCTATAAATATTAATTGCTGGTGTGTTTATATGGTTTACGCCTACATGAATAATTTCAGTCACACCATTATTTCTAGCAAAAGATATCATCTCGGTAAAAAGGGAAGTGCCTATACCTATATTCCAATAAGATTTTTTTACAGATAAATATATGTTAGCTTGATGTGCAATGCGTGGTTTTGTTGAGGACATTAGACTACCTAAACAGACCATTTCTCCATCAATCTCACCTATGAAAATAGCAGAGGTATTTGAATTTTGTAGAATTTTTATTAAACCTTGTAGTTCATCTGGTGTTTTGTCAAAATCTTTTGCACCAATAATTAAATTATTACTTTCGCCACCAACCACATTAAAATGTTCAATGATTTTATCAACGTCAGTAATTAAAGCTCTTCTAATTGTCAATTCTAATCCATTTTTTGTTTTCGTAATTTTTTACCTCCAAAATTGTAATATTATTTTATATAAGGGTTCATGTGAACCATACAATGCTTTACATTAGGGAAATTATTTTCGATTTCGTCATGCACTTTTTGTGCAATTATATGTGCATCTTCTAGGGATAAGCTTCCGTCTGCACCTATTTCAATATCTATATATATTTTATTTCCAAATAATCTTGATTTAATTTCGTCAAGTCCTAAAACGCCTTCTTGTGCTAAAATAAGTTCTTTAATTTCACTTATTGTTTGTTCATCGCAAGATTTATCAACCATTTTATCAAGTGCGTCTTTAAATATATCAACACCAGCTTTAATAATAAGCGAACATATAACAATAGATGCGATAGGGTCAAGGATAGGAAAACCAAGTCTTGCACCTAAAATACCTACAAAACTTCCTATAGAAGAAAGAGCGTCGCTTCTATGATGCCATGCGTCAGCTTTTAAAGCACCTGAATTGATTTTTTTAGCAGCTTTTATAGTATACCAATACATACCCTCTTTAACTACTATTGAAATAATAGCAAAAATTAGAGGCAACATAGTAGGAATTTCAATATTAGATGAACCACTTAAAATAGTAGTAACACCGCTATAACCAATACCAACACCTGTAATGCAAAGTATAGTTGCTAAAATAATTGCTGCAACACATTCCATTCTTTCATGTCCGTATTGATGTTCTTCGTCTTCGTCTTTTGCCGAAATATTAATGCCTATCATAACAATAAAAGTACTTACAACATCTGACACAGAATGTACAGCATCGGAAATCATAGCACTTGAATTACCTAAAATACCAGCAATAGTTTTTCCAATAGCTAATAAAAAGTTTACAATTAAAGTTACTACAGATACCCTTATAGCAATTTGTTTACTTGTTTGATTATTCATTAAAAGCCTCCTAAATTGATATTATTTTTTAGATTTTATAATATCCTCAAGTTGTCCTTTAGTAAATCTATAATTTTTATTGCAGAAATGACAATTTGCCTTTGCATAGCCTTTTTCGTCTGCTAAACTTCTTATTTCTTCATCACTTATAAGTCTTATTGAATTAACAACTTTTTCACGGCTACAAGTGCAAGCATATGCAACAGGGTACTCGTCTAAAACTTCAACTTCAAAACCCTCTAAAACTCTTTTACACATATCAAGAGAAGTTAAACCTTTAGCAAGCATAGTTGTAACAGGTTCGATATTTGCAATGTTTTGTTCAAGTTTGCTAATAGTAGTTTCGTCAGCTCCTGGTAAAAGTTGAATTAACATACCACCAGCTAGTAACACTTCTCCATCTTCTTTATCAAGTAAAACACCTAAAGCACATACTGTAGGGATTTGCTCACTAGTTGCATAGTAGTTGGTGATGTCTTCTGCAATTTCTCCGCTTTTAGCCTCAACTTGCCCAATGTAAGGTTCGCCACTTCCATAGTCTTTTAATACGTTTAAAATAGCGTTGCTACCTACAGCATCAGAAACATTTATTTTTCCATTTTTGTAATAAGACGTTTCGCAATCAGGGTTACCAACATATCCACGGCAATTACCGTTTGAGTCAGAAACAGCAATAACAGGTCCAATATCTCCATCACCTTTTAGACGCAGTGTTATTGAAGCGTCTTTTTGCTTAAGCATAGAACCCATAATTGAACAGCCTGTTAATAGTCTACCTAAAGCAACAGTAGAAACAGGCGAAGTATGATGTAGTTGTTTTGCAGTGAATACTAAGTTAGTTGAATCTATAGCACAAGCAGTTACACTTCCGTCAGAAGTTATACATCTTATTATCTTATCTTTTATTATTGTTTTTTCGTTATCCATTATTATAAAAATCCCCTTATATTTTTCTAGTTATAAAAAACTCACGTTGCGTTTTTTTTGTGGAATATTCAAAAGTATATTCGTCGAAAATATCTAAAACTTCAAGCCCTACATTTTCAAGAGCGTTTAAAATTTCATCACGATTGTAAGCCTTTTCGTTGAAATTTATTTGTTGCCTTAAATATTTTTTATCGTGAGTTTTATAAAAAAAATCTAAATTTACATTTACAGTTAAGTTATCACTTTTTAAACGATTTTGCCAAACGCAATATACATTTTCGGTGTCATATATATAAGTGTTATTGCATAATATTTCCCTATGTTTATATATTGTATTCATATCAAAAATAAATAATCCACCTTTATTTAAAAAGAGAGAAACTTTTGCAAACGTTTCTCTAACTTGTGATATATCTTTTAAATGGTTTATGCTGTCAAGCGTGCAAAAACACGTATCAATAGTGCCGTATAAATCTATACTTTGCATTTTTTGGCATAAAAATAATATATCTAAATCTAAATCGTACGACTTTTCACGTGCATACATAAGCATTTCAGGTGAAGAGTCAATACCGTAAACGTCAAGACCTCTTTTTTTAAGTTCTACAGTTAAACTACCAGTTCCACAAGCTAAGTCAAGTGTGATACCGCTTTCGTGGTGGTAGCGGTTTAGTAAGGATAAAAGATAATCTGCAATTTTAGTATAATCAACATTTTTCGTTAATTCGTCGTAAAATTGAGAAAATATATCGTACTGATTATTCATTTACACCATTACCTTTTTCCATTCTGCCAAAAACAAGGTCGTAACCATCGTTACCATAATTTAAAG
>CAYJFG010000078.1:0-489 GCA_964369305.1 uncultured Eubacteriales bacterium | reverse complement strand
ATTAACACGGCTAATAGTTGCGGTACTTGCACCAGTATTATTTACGATATCACTATACACACATTTATTACTTAACATATGTGCAACCGTAAGTCTTTGCGACATAGCTTTAATTTCTAAAACTGTGCATAAATCTTCAAAAAAAGTGTAACATTCCTCTTTAGTTTTAAGCGATAATATAGCATCAAATAAAAAATCGACATTTTCATCTTGTAATTTTGTGTTCATTTTATACACCTCTATTTAATTTAGTACTATAAAATTTTAACACATGAAAGCGTAAAAGTAAATGATTTTTCTAAATTTGTTTTTAAGTTTTAATCTAATAACTTTGCATTAAACTTAAAATTAATTAATATTTATTTAAACTATAATTAATTTTTGTAATATCATTGACAAAATAAATGTTTTGTGTGTATAATTAATTCAAATAAAATTAGACAATTGTAAAAGTAGCCCCAAAAACCTTAATTAAAGCACGTTAATAGT
>CAYJFG010000077.1:7756-9986 GCA_964369305.1 uncultured Eubacteriales bacterium | reverse complement strand
TTTGGAGTCTATTTTCTATTTTTATTTGTTACCTATCTATTGTATCATAACATTTCTAAAAAAAGAGTAAAACAAAATTTAATTGCTTTACTCTTTTTTACTACTTATTCATTTAACAAGTGATCAATATAACTTTGATTTTGTTCAACTAGTATATCTTCATAAATAAACTCTGCTAAAAGATATCTTTGTTCTTCCCAATCAGTGATTTCAATTATAGATAGTTTATCTTCTGTTGTACTATATTTCCATACACCGTCAGTTGGCACTCTAAACTCAATAAAATTATAATCTAAATAAGTTAATGCATTTGATACTAAATATGTTATTTCATCTTGTTTTAAGTTTGTTTGTACCATAGGTCCTATTTGAGATACAATTTCTACTATTTGTGTAAGAGATGCGTCTTTAAAATCTTCCATTATAAGTTCTAACAAGTGTCTTTGTCTGTCTGTTCTGTCAAAGTCATCACCTGAAAAACCTTGTTCCTCATCGCCCCTATTTCTAGCATACCAAACAGCTTGCTTACCTGACAAATGAACTACACCAGGTTCATCATAAATTACAACTCTTCTTTCTTCTGGTACGTTATTACTCATCTGCCAGTTGATATAGTCTATTTCCTCTTGTGTTAATTCAATATCTATACCACCTAAAACATCTATAATATCTTCCATGCTGTCAATGTCAACTACTGCATATCTATCAATATTTATACCAAAGTTACTTTCTACAGTTTGAATTGTAAGAGATGGTCCACCTAAAGTATATGCGGCATTAATTTTTGAAGAGTAATAACCTGGAATATCAACATATAAATCCCTTAAAAAAGATGTGATTTTTATTTCTTTATTCCTATTATCTATAGATAATAAAATTAATGTATCACTTCTGCCGTATGTTTCGTACTCTGACTTTCTATCAGCACCAAACAGCATAATATTTAGAACATAAGGGTCATCTATTAATTTACCATTTGTTAAACTTAAGTTTGCATCTTCTTGTGCTGTAGTATATGGGTTTTCTGGTTGAGTTTCTTCTGGCGTTGAGGTAGGGTTTGTTTGAACTTGCTCAGGTTCATAAACTACACCTGCAATTGTTCCTTGCACTGCAAGTAGTATACCACCTGTAAAAGCCAATACTAAACATAGCACAATAGATAAAAAGTTTTTAATAGTAAACACTTTAATTTGTTTTTCATTTTTTGGATTTTCCGTATATCTTCTCTGATTATTCGACAAAAAACCAGCTCCTTTTTTGTTTTACACTTCATTATACATTTTTATACAGTATTTTGCAATATAATTACGCTGAAATTTTTTAATTTTTAATTAATTTTACATGAATTTTTAATATCTTCAATTCGTTTGCTTACTAAATTATTTATAGTTTTTCTCCACAATGGCATTTTCACAAGACCCACCAAAGTACCTATACCATATGAAAAATGCATCAAAATAAATAAAAATGGTAATGTGACTGTATATGAATTTACACCTTTACATTTACACGACATAACTGTAAGTGAAATTACAAACAAAGTATACAACACACTTAGTATCGAAAGTAAAATACTAAAATCAAATATTGATAGTAAAGAAGTAAAAATATAGCCCAATACAAGTATTAATGGTGCAAAATACAAGTATGATAAACATTTAGGTTCTACTCCTAACGTTAGCCCAATCCACAAACCATTTGAATACTTTTGTTTCGCCATTTTAATTATACTAGGTCTTACGTTTTGGTATGATACAATTTGTGGGTTTAAACATATTTTATATCCGTTTTTTCTAATCCTGTAATGCATTTCGTTGTCTTCAGTTCGTCCCAAAGCTTCGTTAAATCCACCAACTTTTGCAAACACTTCTCTTTTATAGCACGCATGAAAAAGCGTATCTACATATTGTTTTTTATCCTGTTTTTTTCGGTAAACTGCAAAATTTCCAAATAGAAATTCTTCCACAGTAAGCAACGTGTTTTGTAGCGGTGTATCTTCTTCAACTCTATTAGGACGACTACCGCCACATACAAATTCACCACTTTTTATAGTTTCTACATTTAATCTTGTAAAATTTTTTTCAATTGAAGCGTGTGCATCTAGTCTTATTATTAATTCATGAGTACTATTTTCAATCGCAACATTCCAACAAGCCGCTTGCATATGTATTTCGCAAGTAGCAATTTTTACATTTTTAAATGAAGTATTATTTTTTTTGAAATCTTCCAT
>CAYJFG010000077.1:705-7746 GCA_964369305.1 uncultured Eubacteriales bacterium | reverse complement strand
ATTATTTTTCTTGTGTTATCGGTCGATAGATTATCTACTAAAACAATTTCTATTTCACTATGATTATAATCTTGATTAATAATATCTTCAAACAATTTTGGTAAACTTTTTTGTTCATTAAACGCAATTACACATAAAGAAACTGTCATATTTTAGTTTCCTCCAAACAATCTTCAATCATATATTTTGCATTAACTGCACAACTTGTTAAAAAATACGGCACTACGTAAAACGCTGGAAATACTAAAAAACATAATAAAAACCATGGAATAAATGAAACTATTAATTTTTCATATTGAATTTGCTTTTTTTCCATAATTTTTACTGATAATTTAATACTATCATTTGCACTTAACTCTCCATATATTACAAAAAGATACGGTGCTAAAAAATATCTTGATGCTACGACTAATATATACACAAAAGCAATGAAAATACCTACTATAAGAAGTACTAGCGTAGCGACAAAATCATCAAATTTAAATATATCAAGAAAATGTACTACCAAAATAGAAATAAGTGGCAAAAACGTAAGTGTTAAAGAGATAAAATATTTTACAACTAAAGTAACCCAAAAGTTTATTGCATTACGAGTTTTTCCTTGAATATAGCAGTAGAAAATATTTCTAAAAGATAAATTTTTATCGTACGCCACATCTAAAAACATTCTTATAGCTCCTGTAAACACTGGCATTAACAAAAATAAAACTACAATTACTATAAGGCTAAACACTACAATTAAAACTATTGTTAATACATCTAAATTAAAGATATTTATTTCATTTAAAGCATTTCCACTTATAATAGCTACGCAAATATTTATAGCATTTACATAAAAAACATATACTGAAAACATTAAAGAAAATGTAGCAATACCTAATGTCCATTTGCCTTTTTGTAGTAAGTTTCTGGCTTCGAGTTTTATATCTTTTGCACTTTTCATATTTTCTAGCACATCCTTTTTACATATTAGACATTTTATAAACAGCTTCTAAACATATTTGTGCGTGTTTAAAATAATCATTTTCTAAAACGCCCTCATTTACTTTATGAATATTTGACTCTACACCCTCAAAGCAAGGACCAAACGCTACTGCCCTATTTTCCATAGCTCTTGCATACGTTCCTCCACCAGTTGAATATGTGCTTGCTTTTTCACCTGTAACAGCACTATAAGCATCTTGCAAAACTGTTACTATCGGACTGTCTTGAGGAAAATTTAGAGGTTTTGAGTGATTTAATATTTTTACACTTAATCCCTCAAGTTGTGTGAGATGTCTTATTCTTTCAAGTATTTTTCTACTATCCATTTTTACTGGATAGCGAATATCAATAGTCGCATTAACTTTATTATCTCTAATTTCTACAGTGCCTACATTTACAGTAAGTTCACCTGATGATGAATCTCTCATTTTAATTCCAAGAGAATTACCGTTGGTTTCGTTTGAAATTCTAAAATTTATAAACGATAACAAATTACCTATTGCATCGTATGAAAAATGAGATGAAATTAAGTCTATAAGTCTAGTAGCTGCGTTTACTCCTTTTTCAGGTTCACTCGCATGAGCTGAAACGCCTTTTGATTTTATCATCATACCGTCTATTGTATAAAGAAATTCAAAGTCGCCCTCTTTTGCGTCTGCTAATCTATATAGTTGATGTTCATCATACTCGTTACAGTCAACTATTGCATATGCAGAGTCTGGCACACAGTTAATTGCCGAACCAGCTTTAAATTCGCTAAGTGTTGTGCCTGCGTGTAGGTTTGAAGTTATTTCTAATTGCAAAATTCCTTTTTCGTATCTACAGATACCATACTTATTATCCGGAACAAAGCCAGCCATTGGAAGCGGTTCATTAGCTAGATAAATTTCCATATCTTCCATTCCAACTTCTTCACTAGTTCCAAAAATTGCACGAATTTCGTTTTTGCAATCTATATTTTCATCTTTTAAAACTTTTAAACAATATAAAGCTATTACAGCACTGCCTTTATTGTCTACTACACCTCTGCCTAAAAGCATACCTTCTTTTCTTGTTAATTCAAAAGGAGGAGTTTTCCAACCTCTTGCTGGTGCGTCTACAACATCTAAATGTGTTAGGATACAGCAATTTTTTTCGCCACTCCCATATTTAGCGTAACCTGCAACATCTAGTATATTTTTATTTTCTAACCCTAAATCGCTTGCTCTTTTTAAAATAAATTCTAAAGCTTGAGTACATTTAGTAGTATCATTTGACGAAACTGATTCTATTTGAATAAGTGTCGCTAAATCTTTTAATATATCTTCTTTGTATTTTAATATTTTTTCACCAAATGACATTTTAATCCCCTTTTCATGATTATTTGCATATATACATACTATTAGTACTAATTTATATGTAATGTGTTATTTTTTTTATGCCTGTACTTATTATAAACTTAAAGATAAAACGTGTCAATAATAAGAGTGTATTTCTACAAAAGAAATATAATTTTCAAATCACACAAATATATGATTAAGTAATAAAAAATATTGATTTTTTTATTTAATTTTGATATAATGAATATAAATTAAAGTCAATTTTAATTTAATTCATTTTTAAGCGGTGATGAACTATGGATTTTGAAAAAAGAGTTTACGAAAAAGAATTTAAACTTAACGACACTGACGACAGTATAATTGAGTTTATTCGAGAAAATAGAAAAGATATTCAAAAAATTTCAATACAAAAAATAGCAAATGAACTTTTTATCTCACCTAACGCCGTTATGCGTTTAGCTAGAAAAATTGGTTACAGTGGTTTTTCAGAACTTAAATTTGCTTTACAAAACGAGGACTCTCCAATAGAATATCAAACAATAACTAGCCAAATTTTTGATAAAATACCAAACAACATAGCAAGAACATTAGATATTACCGATGAAATTTCAATAAAAAAAATGGTTGTTGAAATGGATAAGGCAGAAAAAATTTTATTTGTAGGCGTTGGTGATTCTTCTTATTTTTGCGAGCTTTTTGGTAGGTATTTAAGGTGTCTTAATAAAAAAGTTGAATATTATCAACAAATACACGACGCTGAATATATGGCTAACACTTATACAAAAAATGATATGATTGTTATAATAAGTGCATCTGGCAAAACTCAACGTTTAATTAGTTTGGCACAAAGAGTTAAAGATAGCGGAGTAAATTTAGTTTGTATGACACATTATGGAGAAAATCCACTAAGTTTATTGTGTGACCATCAAATTTGTTTTTGGGGAGAAAAAAGGGTTGTAAATAATTATAACGTTACTGACTATATAGGGCTTATGATGTTAATACGTACAATTTGCGAAGAGTTTTGGAGAAGTTTTAGAGAATGATTTTATATTTTTTAACTAACGCTTTCGATAAAATAAAGATTAGGTCTTTTAAAAAACAAATAAGCATAAACAAAGTATCTTAAATCCTGCGTTTATGCTTTTATTATTCATTTTTAAATGACGATAAAGTCAATACGCCAAATTTTCAAAAATTTAGTGCAACTTATAAATGCAAACTGTGTATAGTGTCACTTTGAAAGCTTATTTGAATTTAATTTTAGTTTTTGTAGTTAAGCAATTTTTCTGAAATACTATTATTTATTTTTAAATAAATGTCTAGTATTATTTGCAATTTTTACTAAAATTAACATTACAGGAACTTCGACAAGTACACCTACTATAGTTGCAAGTGCTACTGGACTATCTGTTCCAAATAAAGCTATTGCAACAGCTACTGCAAGTTCAAAGAAATTTGATGCACCTATCATTCCAGCAGGTGCTGCAATGCTATGTGGCAATTTTAAAATTTTTGACGCTAAATAAGCTATAAAAAATATTAAAAAAGTTTGTAAAATAAGCGGTATTGCTATTAACACTATATGAAGTGGATTTTCAAGAATAACATTTCCTTGGAACGAAAATATTAATGTTAATGTTAGAAGAAGTCCAATAATAGTTAAATTTGAAAATTTAGGGATAAAGCTTTTTTCAAAATAAGTTACACCTTTCTTTTTAGTAACTAAACTCCTAGTAATTACACCTGCTGACAAAGGTATTACCACAAATAAAACTACTGATAATATTAGTGTATCCCATGGTACAGTGACACCACCTACACCTAGTAAAAGTGCAACAATTGGTGTAAAAGCAACTAGAATGATTAAGTCATTTGTTGCAACTTGCACTACTGTATACGCTGGATCGCCTTTAGTTAAATGGCTCCATACAAAAACCATTGCTGTACAAGGTGCTGCACCTAATAGCACTGCACCAGCTAGATAATCAATTGCTAAATCTGGTGTTATAAAACCTTTGAATATAATAAAAAAGAATAAAGACGCTATCGCATACATAGTAAATGGTTTTATAAGCCAATTTACAATCCATGTTACAAATAAACCTTTTGGGTTCTTCCCTACGTTTTTAATGCTTTTAAAGTCAACTTTCATCATCATTGGATAAATCATTAGCCATATTAAAATTGCAATAGGAATTGATACATTTGCAAATTCAAAATTTCCTAAAAATTCTGTTATGGCTGGTAAATATACGCTTATCGAAACACCAATTATCATACAAATAACTACCCAAATAGTCAAATATTTTTCAAAGAAACTAATATTTGATACTTTTTTACTTTCCATAAATATCCTCCAATTAATATTATTAAATCAAATATTTTCGATTTAATAATTAAAAAAAATAAATCTTTCTTACTCGTATATTCTACTACTAATTTAATAAAATGTCAACAGTTAAATTAAAAAAAATTGATTTAAGGTTTTTCTATATATAATTTAATCACCGTAAAAATTCTATTTAAACTTTTACGGTGATTATTCTTATATTAAAGTTCATTAAATAAATACTTTTCTACTTCTTGTGCTTTTTCGCTTTTAAAAACATAGTCGTATTTATCAACTTCAGATAAATTTTTAAACCCATAGCCATACGTAACAGCTATAAAATCAACTCCAGCTTGTTTTGCCCCTATTGCGTCAAAGTCGCTGTCCCCTATCATAACTGTACTGCTCTTATCTTCTCCGCTCATTTCTTTTATGCACATATTTATAATATCTTGCTTTGTGAGTTTTGCTTCATTATCAGCACCAATTACACAAGTACAATATTGCTTTATTCCAAAATGCTCAATTATAGAGTCTGCACAATCTTGCCTTTTATAAGTAGCTACTGCAATTTTAACGCCATTTTCATGTAGCCTTTTTATTAATTCTATAATACCATCGTACATAGTTGCTATAAATAAACTGTTTTTTAAATACCAATCTCTTGTTATTTCTGCAAGTTTACGAGCTTTTTCTTCTTCTACTTTAAAAACTCTTTTATAGCTTATATACATTGGCGGTCCTATAAATGTCAGTAAATCTTCATGGCTTACTTCCATTAATTTTTCTTGCTTGCTTATATGGTTTATACTTGTAAGTACGCCGTCGGCTGTGTCTAGTAATGTTCCATCTAAGTCAAAAAGTACACTGTTGTATTTCATTATATTCCACCTAAATTACATATTTTGTGTTTGTTATAAATTCAATTTTTATTTCTTCATTTAACTTTTTCAGATTACTTGAAATTGCATTATTTCTACATTCGATTAAATTATTGTCTACTGAAAAACGCATAGCCTCGTCTGCATAATCTTCTTTTTTACCTGTAAAGCCATCAAAACCTGCTAAATAAACTTTTTTACTATCAATTTTTAACAAGAAGTTTAAGAACATCAACAATGAATTATCCATTACTAAATGATCTTCGCATAATAAAGTTTCGTAATTTATTATAAATTCATTTTTCTTATCTACTAAAATATTTGATGTCAAAATTGTTTTTAACTCATCAAATTTCATTATACTATCTTTAATTTCTTTATATCTTTTTTTATTACTGATAAAAACAAAATCTGAGTTAATATTTTCATCTATAAAATTTATAGAAATAATTATTGGATTTTCTTTATTTATAAATTCGTCTATTTTTGACTTTTCTTCGATAATTGAATTTGCAGGACCCAATAAAAGTAATTTTCTGTTTGCAAACTCTTCTATAATTTTTTTACAGTCCTCTTCATCTTTTACATCTTTTTGCTGATATTTAATATACAGTTTTTCAATATGACTTTCATTAAAAGACAGCTTTTTCTCTTTTTCTATTGTTCCTAAAATCTCATTTACCGATTTTATATCTAGTGTTTTCTTTTCTGTTAAATATTTTACATACTGAGGGTGACAATCATTTGAAGCTGCTAAGTAAAATTGCATTGAATATCCCCAACCATATTGATGAAATAATTTAATAATATGCGTGTCTACAATTTCCAAAATATGATTTATATTGTAATTTTTATTTAATTTTTCATTCATATACATAGCAATTAATTCTAAATTAGCATTACCTGCACCTTTGCCCATGCCATATACTGATGCATCAAGCAAAATCTCTCTAGTTGTATTCAACTCTATTAATTCAATACTATTTGAATATGCTAATTGAAAGTTATTATGCGAATGGTAACCTATGCGAATTTTTTCATCAAGCATTGCATCAGCTAAATTAAAGTAATTTATAAGGTGATTTTTGTGAAGAAGTCCGTATGTATCAACAATTGACATCGAATATGGATTTATTTCATTAATCTTTTGAATTAAATTTACCCATTCAATATTTGTATAAGAAGTTACAGAAACTGGTTGCACAAACACCTTATAACCTTTATCAATAATTTGCTTACAAAACGACAAAGCACTGTCCGCATTGTTTTTTTTAAAAATTACTCTTATTCCATCTAAAAAAGAATTTTCTTTATCTTGTATGTTCTCAATTGGGCAAGTTCCATAATCTATCATACCAACGGCAATTGCGTTGTTTTTTGAAATTTTACTAAATATTTTGTTGTAAGAGTCTGTATCCGGATTTATTGTTCTATCTTTTGAATATGGTTGTCTTTCATCTAAAAAACCAACTTCTATTACATCTATATTTGCTGTATCTAATTTTTTAAAAATTGATAAAATACA
>CAYJFG010000077.1:0-687 GCA_964369305.1 uncultured Eubacteriales bacterium | reverse complement strand
CCAATCATTTACAAAGCCACCATCTCTTAAAGTGCAATCTAATAATTTCACCTTTTTACTAACCACTTAACCCACTCCTTAATTTAATTTGCTCATAATTTCCCTTACTTTTTCTAAGTCTTTTTTTGTATCTACGGATATATTATTACATTCTACATCAAAAAATTTAATTCTTATGCCATTTTCAATAAATCTAAGTAAGTCGCATTCTTCTATTTCTTCAATCTCACCTTTAGGAGTATTGTAGTAAAATTCTAAAGCTTTTCTAGAAAAAGCACCTATTCCTACAAACTTTTTATATGTATAATTTAGTCCGCCCTTTGGATAAGGAATTGGGCTTCTAGTTGTGTAAAGACCATATCCATCTTTATTTACTGTTACTTTTATATTTGTAAAGTCTATAACTTCTGGTGCTGTTTTAATTGTTGTCATCGCATTTGCTACATACATTTCATCAACATCTATTTTTGGAACTAAGTCTTCAACTGATTTTTCTTCAATAAGCGGTTCATCACCACCAATAAACATAAAAATATCGCCTTCCATTTTTGTTGACACTTCGTATAATCTATCTGTTGGCGTTGAATGTTTATCTGATGTCATCATAACATTCATATTAAAATCAGTGCATACATCAAAAATTCTACTGTCATCAGTTGCTACTACAATTTCGTCAATACCGCTTAC
>CAYJFG010000076.1:7173-10054 GCA_964369305.1 uncultured Eubacteriales bacterium | reverse complement strand
ATTATATAAAATACCATCACTAGAAGAAAAATACTTGTTTTGTGTGGAAACAGTTATTTCGCTTAAATTATTTGAAAGGTTAAAAGCTAAAGGTGATAAAGTACTAAGCCCACTACCTATAGTTATAGTTTCAAGCATTAAGCAGTCAAAAAAAGCTGCATATCCAATTGTTGTTACAGAATTTGGAATAATTAAGTCTTTAATAGTCTTATTTTGCATAAATGCAAACATACTAATCTCAGTTACAGGCAAACCCTCAATAGTGTCAGGAATTTGCAAAACTTCAGCAGTTCCGCTATACGAGCGTATATCTATTGTGTTATCTGGTGTAACTAGATATTCAAAGTCGGAAATGTCAGTAGCAGAGGCTTGTACCCCTAAAGATAAAATACTTAATAACATAAAAACGCAAATGGCAATACTTACAAAACTTTTAGCTCTTTTCATAAAAACTAACCTCTCTTATAATGTTAAATAATTTTGATACTTTGTTTTGGAAAATACTTGAAATTTAATTTTAACATGATTATGTCTTTTTTTCAATATAAAAACAGAAAAAAATTCTTTTACATAACTTTTACAGGGATTTAGCATAATATATTAAAGATATATGTAAAATAATGGTTTGATAAGTACGGAGGAAAATTATATGCCAGATATCATAGCACATAATCTTTTTGGAAAAGAAGTGAAAAAACGCTTAAATAAAGAAACACTTAATTTCATCAAAGATTATGAAAATCTTTTTCAACTAGGCTTTTTAGGGCCTGATTTATTTTTTTATTATAAGCCAACTAAAAAAAATGAAATATCTACATTAGGTTTAGATTTGCACAAAACAGAGGGACAAAAATTTTTTAGTAATATTTTAAGAAAAAACATTGCAAATAATGGTAGTATAGCTTATACTTTAGGTATGTGTTGTCATTTTGCACTTGATAGAGCTTGTCACCCTACTATAGATAGGTTAGGTAATAATAGTACAATATATCACCGAACTTTAGAGTCTAACTTAGACAGATATGTAGTGGATAAATTTAATTTAAGTGATAAACGTTATAGTTATATTAAAACCGATTTAGATTACAATGCAATATCTTTAGTTTACTCAGTGGACGAAAGTATAATTAAAAAGTCTGTAAAGTCTATACTAGTTTTTGAAAGAATGTTACTTTTAAGACCAATGATACAAGTTGTAGAAACAATGTTGGGTCAAAAAGGAGTTTTTTCCGCCTTGTGCCTTAAAAAAGAAGTGACACTCAAAAAAGAGTGTGATGAAATATTTACAATTTTTAATAAAACAGTACCAGTAGCAGTTTCATTAGTTCAAAATTTTTACGACAGTGCTTTAAAGAATGAAAAATTAGTAGGATTTGAAAAAAACTTCGGAGGAAAGTAAGTTAATGAAAGAAAAATTTACAAAGATTGAAAAAAGCTGGATTATGTACGACTGGGCAAACTCTGTATATGCAGTAGTTGTTTTATCTGCAATTTTTCCTACATATTTTGTAGGTGTTGTAGGTAGTGATGGAGATATGTGGTGGGGAATAGGAACATCAATTGCAACAGCAATAGTTGCTATTTGCTCACCATTTTTAGGAGTTTTAGGTGATTTAAAGAACACGAAGAAAAAACTTTTGGCAAGCTTTATAGCGTTAGGGCTTTTAGGAACGGCATTAGGTGCTGTATTTGATATGTGGCAACTTCTTTTAGTAAGTTATGTAATATCTTACATAGGTTTTTCGGCGTCTTGTATGTTTTATGATAGTATCTTAACAGAAATAACTACACCAGAAAAAATGGATAAAGTATCGGCTTGGGGTTACTCAATGGGTTATATTGGAGGTAGCACTATACCGTTTTTAGTTTGTATTGCGTTAATATCGTTTGGAGAAAGTTTCGGTGTAGACGCTGTAATGGCTGTAAAAATATCTATGATTATAACAGTTTTATGGTGGGGTTTATTTTCAATTCCAATACTTAAAAACTATAAACAAAGTTATGGAAAAGAAATGCAAAAAAATGGCAAAGCAAAATATACATTATCATCTGTTATAAATACGTTTAAAGAAATTCTTAAAACAAAAAATATATTACTATTTATGATAGCGTACTTTTTCTATATTGACGGCGTTAATACTGTAATTAAAATGTCAACAGCGTATGGTGCGTCTTTAGGGCTTGACACAACAGGAATGATAGTTGCACTGCTTGTAACTCAATTAATTGCGTTCCCTTGTGCTATTCTTTTTGGTATGCTTTCTAAAAAAATAGGTACAATTAATATGCTTATAATTTCAATTTGTATATATGTAGGAATTTGCTTGTTAGGCTTCTTTATGGGTTTTGGAATGGAAGAGGAATTTTTAAATAACGGACAAGCACTTACAATATTTTGGGTTTTAGCAATAGGTGTAGGACTTGTTCAAGGTGGTATACAAGCGTTGTCACGTTCGTTTTTTGGTAAACTTATACCAAAAGATAAATCAAACGAGTACTTCGGTATTTTTGATATATTCGGAAAATTTGCAGCCGTTTTAGGTCCTGCGATTTATGCAACAGTAGCTGGTATTACAGGTAGAAGTTCATACGCTATTTTATGTATAGTTATTCTATTTATAATAGGTGGGTTAATAATGATACTTAATAAAAACACATTAACTAAATCGCAAAATATAAATGCTGAGTAATCACTAAAAAATATACTATTATTTAAACCGTAAAGTTTTTAAAATTTTACGGTTTTATGAGTTTTATAAAAAATTGTAATTAATTCAAAAGAAGCGTGAACAAAAATATGTTGATTTTTTTTGAAAATTTGATATAATATTAGAATAGATATTTCTATACGCTTTTGCTCTCTGATAAAATTAAGAAAGGA
>CAYJFG010000076.1:0-7163 GCA_964369305.1 uncultured Eubacteriales bacterium | reverse complement strand
TAATATATGGATTATTACGGATATAAATGTACTTCTTGTAAACATGAGTTTACAAAAGATGATGAAATAGTTGTATGTCCTGATTGTGGCTCTCCTTACCATAAGGAATGTTATGATTTATGGGGTAAATGTTTAAATGAAAGCAAGCATAAAGATAATTACGATTGGAACGACGATGAGGAAAATATAAGAGAAGTGAAGAAAGGTAGTAGTGTGTGCAAATCTTGCGGACATGAAAATGTAGAAAACTCTTTGTTTTGTAGTCAATGTTCAACTCCAATAGGTCAAGATGGAAAAAATAGCAATACAGATGAAAACGAGGCTACTCCAAATAATATGGAAAACTTTCCGTTTTTTGGTCAGATGCCACCTAATATTGCAAATGAAATTTCAAAGATAGATCCGCTTTCAGGAGCAGACCCTGAAGTGGAGTTTGAAAAAGGTGTAAAAGGTAAAGACTTAGTAGACATTGTTAATGTAAATCAATATTATTATATATCTATGTTTAAAAAAATAAATGTTACATCTAAATCAAAGTTTAATAAAGCGGCTTTCCTGTTTTCAGGTGGTTGGTGGCTTTATAGAAAAATGTATGGTGTAGGTGCATTATTAATTATAATATATTTGCTAACAGCGTTTACTTCATTATACTTTTATCCGCAAGTAGCAGAAATTACTAATAAAGTTTTAGCTATTGCTGGAACTGGGGCTACTACTCAACAAGCTTTTGAACAATTGTTTTTATTATCAAGTACAGAAATTTTAATTTTCTTTTTACCAATTACTATGCAAGCAATTAATTTTATTTGTATGATTATAAGTGGTTTTTTAGCTAATAAATCTTATTACAAAGCTTGTAAAAATAAAATATTAAAAGTTAGAGCTGAAGAAAACGACGACGAAAAAGTAAAACCTATACTTAAAAAAATAGGTGGGGTGAATACGTCGATAGCGTTTGGAACAGCAATATGTTATTTAGCGTTAAATATTGCAACTACAATATTTAGATAGAAATTTGCATTTTAAAAGAGAGGGACTACGATATGAAAGTAACAAAAGCAGTAATTCCAGCAGCAGGGCTTGGAACAAGAGTTTTACCAGCAACAAAAGCTATGCCTAAAGAAATGTTGCCAATAGTTGATAAACCAGCAATTCAATATATAGTTGAAGAAGCTGTAAAATCAGGTATAACAGACATTTTAATAATTACAAATAGAAATAAAGGTGTAATTGAAGATCATTTCGACAGAACACCAGAGCTTGAAACAGCATTAAATGTGCCAGAAAAACAAGAGTTATACGAGCAAGTAAAAGGTATTGCAGGGCTTGCAAACATCTATTTTTTAAGACAAAAAGAAACAAAAGGTTTAGGACACGCTATAAATATGGCACGTTCATTTGTAGGTGACGAACCATTTGCAGTGCTTTATGGTGACGATGTAATTGTAGGTGAAGACCCAGCTTGTGGACAACTTATTAGAGCATATGAAGAAACAGGGCTAGGTGCAGTTGGAATTAAAGAAGTACCAGCCGAAGAAATTTTCAAATATAGTTCGTTAAAAGTTGAAAACATACATGACAATATATATAAATGTACAGACATGATAGAAAAACCATCTAAAGGAAATGAGATGTCTTTATTCTCAATATTAGGTAGATGTGTTTTACCACCAGATATATTCGATATTTTAGACAACACTCCTCCAGGAGCAGGTGGAGAAATTCAATTAACAGATGCTATGAAAGTTTTAGCTCAAACTAAATCAATGGTAGGCGTTGACTACACAGGTGTACGTTATGACATGGGTAATAAATTAGGAATACTACAAGCAAATGTTGAAGTTGGATTAATGCACCCAGCGTTAAAAGATGATTTTAAAGCTTATTTAAAAGAACTTGCAAAAACATTATAATATATAAAAAATTAAGGATTGTGGAAATTTTTTCGCAGTCCTTTTTATTTGCGATTTAAAAATTCAAATAGATAGTATAAAAAACTCCTAAAAGAGCAAAATGTAATAAGAAATATTTTTAGGAGGAATAAAAAAATGCCAAAAATTAAAAAAGTATATGCACGAGAAGTTATAGACTCAAGGGGAAATCCTACAGTAGAAGTGGAAATTACAACGGTAAGTGGTGCGTTTGGTCGTGCGTTAGTTCCATCTGGTGCATCAACTGGAGAAAGAGAAGCGATAGAGTTAAGAGACGAAGACAAAAGCCGTTTTATGGGTAAGGGTGTTTTAAAAGCTGTCAGTAATGTAAATGACGTTATTTCCTCTTTGATTTTAGGGTTAGACTGCACAAAACAAAATCTTATTGACAACATTATGATGAATTTTGACAATAGTGAGGATAAATCAAACCTAGGTGCAAATGCAATTTTAGGTGTATCAATGGCTTGTGCAAAGGCGGCAGCTGATTATTATAATATGCCTTTGTATAAATATTTTGGTGGGATTTACGCAAATACTTTGCCAATTCCAATGATGAACGTTGTAAACGGTGGTAGCCATGCCGATTCAACTGTTGATTTTCAAGAATTTATGATAATGCCTGTAGGTGCAAAATCTATAAAAGAAGCTGTAAGAATAGGTAGCGAAGTGTTTCATAATTTGCGTAGCGTGTTAAAAGCTAGAGGGTATAACACTAATGTAGGTGACGAGGGAGGTTTTGCTCCAAGTTGCAATAATGGTAATGAAGAACCGCTAGAACTTATTGTTGAGGCTATTAAAAAAGCTGGATATACGCCAAAAAAAGATGTGTGTATTGCTATGGACGTGGCAGCCTCAGAGTTTTTTGAAAAAGAAAGCGGAATGTACAATTTATCAAAATCAGGTCAAGGTCTAAAGACTACTGATGAAATGATAGATATGTATGTGAATTGGTGTAAAAAATATCCTATAGTTTCTATAGAAGACGGTGTTGGCGAAAGCGACTGGGACGGCTGGAAAAAATTAACCGATAAACTAGGTTCAAAAATTCAACTAGTTGGCGATGATTTATTTGTTACAAACCCTAAAATTTTAAAAGAGGGTATAGAAAAAGGTGTTGCAAATTCAATATTAATTAAAGTTAATCAAATTGGTACTTTAACGCAAACTTTTGAAGCTGTTGAAATGGCGAAAAAAGCAGGTTATACTTGTGTGATTTCTCATAGATCAGGTGAAACTGAAGATACTACAATTGCCGATATAGCTGTTGGGTTAAATGCAGGTCAGATAAAAACAGGTTCAATGAGCCGTACAGATAGAATTGCAAAATATAATCAATTGATAAGAATAGAGGACGAGTTAGAAGCGTGGGCGAAATATCCAAACTGTAATTGTTTATAAATGTAGGATTTGTATTTTTTTGTGTTTTTGGTAAAATCTTGTTTTGTCACATTATAATGCAAGATTGACATCTATAATAACCAAATAAGCAAAAACTATTGCAAGCAAATTTAATTTATTGTAATATAATATCATAAAGTCATCAATGTTCGTTTTTCCTTTCATTTTTTTTTGAAAACTTACGAAGGTTAAGTTTTTAAATTCCTTTTAACGCTTTATTGCTCTTTCTACTTTAAGTACCGCACATACTTAAAGTAGAAACAATAAAGGTGTTACATAATCATAGCCCATCATTTTTTATTATATACACTACCACGTTACTTCTTAAACAAAAACACATAAAACTTTCAATAAGTTTTATAAAAACCTTTCCCAATGTAGAAAACGCTAATACTTAATTGTATTAGTGTTTTTTGCGTTTGGTTAAATGTAGTGATGTGGATTGACAATGTTTTGAAATTATGTTACAATTTTTATAAATTCATTTATATTGTCGAAATAAGAAAGGTTATGAAAATGAAAAATAAATTATCAATTAGTTTTATATTAATAATTGCAATACTTGTAAGTTTTTCGTTGTCTAGTTGTACAAATTACGAAATACTAGACGAAAGAGAAAAACAAGAATACAACATATCATTGTTTGAACAAGAGCTTATCAATACTATTAGTAGTCCTGCATCTATTGAAAAAGCAGAAAAATCTTTGCAAGGGGAAATTTATGATTATAATTTTACTTTCCCTATAGATTGGAGCTTAAAAGATATTGATGATAGAACAGATGCGTATAAAATGCATAGCTTTCTTTTTTTAGATTATCCTTATTATGCGTATTCAGAAAGCAAAGACGAAAAGTATGTGGAGTTTATTGTAGATAACGTTGTGCATTGGGTTCAAACACACCCAACTGTAGAAATAAGTGAGGATAGTTTTGCATGGCACGACGACGCAACAGGAAGACGTACATATAGAATGTCACTTTATCTATATATGTTTAAAGAGTATATGACAGAAGACGAAATTGAGCTTATAGAAAATTCTCTTTCTATGCAAGCGGATTTATTAGCAACAGAAGATTTCTATACAGAAAATCACAACCATGGAATGTTTCAAGATATGGGACTGATTGCGTATTCGTATTTAATAGATGAAAATATCGGCAGAGCAAATAAAAATTTAAATTTAGCAGGCGAAAGGTCGCTTGAATATTTTAAAAATGTATATACAGAAGAATTTGTACATAAAGAACATTCGCCAACGTACCATATAAGGATAAGTGAAAACTTAGCTTACTTTAGAGATGTATTTTTAAATATCGATATTGACTATTCTAATGAAATATCAAATATGTTTGAAAATAGCATTTTATACGCTTGCTCAATAGTAGAGCCAGACCAAACAGTGCCACGAATTGGAGATACTAAGGATTATACTTTTGCATCAATAGAGATGCAAGAAAACCCAATATATCAATATGTAACAACTGGTGAGGGGCAAGAAATAGAAGAAGACCACGTTTATGAGAAAAGCGGTTATGCAGTCTTTAGGTCGTCGTGGGAAGACACACCAGAAGAAAGCACTTACTTATATTTTCAAGCGGCAACTTATAGTCACACACATAAACATAGCGATGACTTAAGCTTTTTACTTTATCATAAAGGCGACTTGTTTGTAGAGGCAGGCTGTAAAGACTTTAACTACTTTGAAGAAGAAACAGCATATACATATTCAGGCTATGGACATAATGTAATGATGATAAACGATAAAGATTTCCCTATGGAGGTTAATGAAAAAACAGGTTTTAGGTCGATAAAAGAGTCAGCGTTAGAAACTAAAATTACCGACTATTCCATAGATACAGATGTAAAAAGCGTTACAGGAATACAAAAAAGGTTCGACGATATTACACAAACACGTAAAATAGATTACGATAAACAAAACGAAATTGTAACAATAACAGATATAGTTGCGTCAAATAGCGAGGAAAAGGCGACATTTATATATCATATAGATAGAGATATAGATATTGAAAAGACGCACAGCGGTTGGAACTTGTTAAGAGATGGTGCGGTTATAGCAAAAGTAACAGCAGAAAGTGAAAGTAAACTTACTCTAAGTGAAACTATACATGAAGCAGGAGAAAAACCATACTATACTTATGTATACGATAACTCTATAGACGAACAAGAAGCGTCACTTCTTAAAATAGATGTACCTTTAAATGTAGGAGAAACAAAAGTTACATTAAAAATAGAATTGCTTTAAGTATATATAATGGAAATCATTAAGGTATCGTTTAATAATTGAAAACTTAAGAAAATAAAAAAACTACAACATCAAAAAAGAGTTGTAGTTTTTTATTTATGTTAGGGGTTGGTCGCTTGAAACATAATTGCAAACCTTATCATCTAACAGTTTTTTTATTTATGTTAGGGATTAGTAGATAAAAACATAATAACAAGCCGTGTCGCTTGACAGTTTTTATCGATGCTAGATATTAATCGTTTGAAACTCCTAAAAGTGCAGCTCCGATAATACCAGCACCATTACCTAAAGTAGCGGCAACTATTTTAGTTTGTTTTTCGTTTAATTTAGTGCATCTATCTTTTTCTACTATTTCACGTAAAGGAGCAAGCAGAGTTTCGCCCTCACGGCTAATGCCACCGCCTATACATAGTATATCAGGTTGGAATATATTAATAGTATTAGTAACACCGCAAGCAAGGTAAGATATAAACTTATCAACAACAGCTTTACCGCCCTCATCTCCCTCACGCATTGCGTTGAATGAAGTTAAACCGCTAACCTTATTAATATCGCCACCTATAGACTTATACATAACAGAAGTTTCTGGGTCTTCCTTTAGTATAGCCTCTTTAGTCATCTTAATTAAGCCAGATGCAGATGCGTAAGCTTCAAAACAACCTTTACGCCCACAACCGCAAGTCCAACCGCCGTACTCAATAACAGTATGGCCAAGCTCAGCACCAGAGAAGTTAGAACCACTGTAGATTTTACCATCTATAATAATACCGCCACCAACACCAGTACCTAAAGTAATAGCAACAGCATTTGTAGCACCTTTAGCACTACCAGCCATAAACTCACCTAAAGCAGCTGCATTTGCGTCATTTTCAAGTATAACCTTTTTAGATAGTCTATCCTCCATAAACTTACCAATAGGTGTGTTGTTGAAGTCTAAGTTTGGTGAAAACTCAACAAGACCTGTTATAGGATTAACTCCGCCTGGAACGCCGATACCTACATACTCTATATCATCTATAGTGATATTAGCTTTCTCTAAAGCTTTAAAAGCCATTTGAGCCATAGAATCGCAAATGCTCTCCGCTGGTCGTGGAGCGTTTGTTTTACACTCAGCAGTGCAAATTATATTATAATCGCCGTCAACAACGCCAGCAACAATGTTTGTTCCCCCTAAATCAATTCCTAAATAAAACATTAAAAAATCCTCCTTATATTTGATAAACTTATTATATCACATTTAAAAGGATATATAAAGGTGCAAAATGTCAAAAATTACATCACTTAATATAGTAAAAAAAGCAAATGCTTAAGAAAAAAGATTAAAAAAAAATAAAAAAAGAATTTAAAAATTTTAAAAAGAAAGGGTAAAAACAAAAGAAAAAACAATAAGGAATTTGGCGATTAAAGGAGTTTAAGTATGTGTTTTAGCGTTATTTGTTGTGTTTATCTATAAAAAAACGACAAAATATAGCATAATATAACGGCACTATGTTAAAACGGAAGAAATATGAAAAAAACTTTAAAAAAAGTGTTGACAAAAGGTAAAACATAGTATATAATTAATCT
>CAYJFG010000075.1:0-10170 GCA_964369305.1 uncultured Eubacteriales bacterium | reverse complement strand
TCAAGAGTTAGACAACGTAGAAGAACAAGAACTAGATAACGGAGAAAATCAAGAGTTAGACAACGTAGAAGAACAAGAACTAGATAACGGAGAAGAACAAGATAATAAACAAAACCAAGGTCAAGATAATAAACAAAACCAAGGTCAAGACAATACACAAAGTCAAGACAATACACAAAGTCAAGACAATACACAAAGTCAAGACAATAGCAATAATTATGATTATTATAGTGGTTACGGATATTAAAGGAGGAGTTAAGTTTGAAAAAAATAGAAGTCTTTGAAGGTAACAGTTTATCTATTAGTCCAATAATCTACCCTACAAACAATCCCAAATTTGCATTTTTAGGCACGGACAGAAACGGAAGCGACACTTACATACCGCTAGACGAGAATTTATTAAGCAGACATTTATTGTTGCTTGGAGGTATTGGAACTGGAAAGACAAACACATTTATTCAATTGTTAAGGCAATTTAGACAAAATATTAATAGCAATGATGTAGCAATTATTTTTGATACTAAAGGAGATTTTTATAAAGAATTTTATCGCCCTGGTGATATAGTTCTAAGCAATGATAATTTAGCGACAGGTGATAGTAAAAAGGATTACTGGAATATTTTTAATGAAATAGAAAACGACGAGCAATTAGAAGAAAATGTAATAGAAATTTCGAAATCATTATTTAGTGAAAAATTTAAAAATACAAGTCAACCGTTTTTTCCAAATGCGGCAAAAGATATCTTTGGTGCGTTGCTAACCCACTTTATAAAGACTAATAATATTTCACCTAACAATAAAACTTTCAAGGAGTTTTTGGATAAATCGCCTACTGAAGAAATACGTAATATTTTAATGCAATATGATGAATTTAAGTCGATGATAAGTTATATTTTTGATGATAGGTCACCTCAAACTCAAGGTGTAATATCTGAATTACAACAAGCTTCAAGAGAGATATTTATAGGTAATTTCAAAAAAGAGGGTACATTATCTATGCGTAACATAATAAGAAATAAAGGTGGGAAGTTTATTTTTATTGAGTACGATTTAGGTATAGGTAAAATGTTATCTCCTATTTATACCTTATTGTTTGATATGGCGATTAAAGAAGCGTTGTGCAGAAAAAAAAGTGAAGGGAACGTGTACTTTATAGTTGATGAGTTCAGTTTGTTGCCGAATTTACAACATATAGATGATGCTATAAACTTTGGTAGAAGTTTAGGTGTAAAGTTTATGATTGGTATACAAAATGCTTCGCAAATTTTTGAAAATTATGGAACGGAAAGAGCAAAAAGCATAATGTCAGGTTTTTTAACTTCTATATCGTTTAGGGTAAACGACGTTGAGTCTAAAAATTACATACAAGAACTTCATGGAAAAAACAGAAAAAAAGAAATATTTATGGCTTCTGTTCAAGGTAGAGGAATAATTGAACAATTAAGAGATGGTAATGTAATTGAAGATTGGGATATTACAAGGCTTGATATAGGTGAGGCTATAATTGGTTTTCCTGGAACTGCTCCATTTTTATTTAAGTTCAAAAAAATATAAACGATTATAGGTGAAAAAAATGAATACAATAACTAATTTGCAATTATGCAATGAAATTAAGTTGCTAGATAATAAATTAATTAAATATGGTATTTCGCAAACAACGAGAGTTGAAATTATATCTGAAATTATTATAAAATCTATTAATATGACAGGTAAATTTTTAACAGATAATAGTATTATAACCGATGAAGAGATTGTGACGTTAATAAAAGAGTTAAAGATTTAGGTTAAAAATAAAAGAACAAAGGTTTGTATATCAAAATTATTCCATACTATATAAAAGTATAATTTATTTATATTAAGACATTTTCTTGTTATGAATATACGAAAGAAAGAGAAAGTTTTGAAATCTATTATTAAAATAAAATTTGAAAACAAATTCCTTTTTACAATAAAATGTTTGCTACATTGTAAACAAGAAACTACTACATTTTGCAATAACAATAAGCACAACTAATTTATCGATACGCAAAAACCCCATATCACAAACGTTAAAATGTGATATGGGGTTTAAAGTTATTATTTTAATTACTTATAACAAACTTAAATAATCTTATTTCGCACTTTTAATAGCTGCTTGAGCTGCTGCTAGACGTGCAATTGGAACTCTGAATGGTGAGCAAGAAACATAGTCAAGTCCTACATTATGGCAGAATTCAACTGTTGATGGGTCACCACCGTGTTCACCGCAGATACCTAGTTTAATGTCAGGTCTTGTCATTTTACCTAGTTTAACTGCTGTTTCAACTAATTTGCCAACACCTTTTTGGTCAAGTTTAGCAAATGGATCTGATTCATAGATGTTTGTTTTGTAGTAAGCATCTAAGAATTTACCAGCGTCATCACGGCTAAAGCCGAATGTCATTTGTGTTAAGTCGTTAGTACCAAAGCTAAAGAACTCAGCTTCTGTAGCAATTTCGTCAGCTGTTAAAGCAGCACGAGGAATTTCAATCATTGTACCAACTTTATAAGCTAGGTCAACGCCTTGCTCTGCAATAATAGCATCAGCTGTATCTGTAACATATTTTTTAACGAAAGCAAGCTCTTTAATTTCGCCAACTAGTGGGATCATAATTTCTGGAACGATTGTCCAATCTGGATGTGCTTTGCTTACGTTTATAGCAGCTTTAATAACAGCTTTTGTTTGCATAACTGCGATTTCAGGGTAAGTAACAGCTAGACGGCAACCACGGTGACCCATCATTGGGTTAAATTCGTGTAATGATTCAATAATTGCTTTAATTTCTTCAACTGTTTTACCTTGAGCTTTTGCAAGGTTAGCAATGTCTGTTTCGTCTGTTGGAACGAATTCATGTAGAGGAGGATCTAAGAATCTGATAGTAACAGGGTTACCCTCTAAAGCTTCGTATAAAGCTTCAAAGTCTTCTTGTTGCATTGGCTCTAGAACGTCTAAAGCAGCTTCTCTTTCTTCTACTTTATCTGAGCAGATCATAGCTCTGATAGCTGGAATTCTGTTTTCTTCAAAGAACATATGCTCTGTACGGCAAAGACCGATACCTTGAGCACCGTATTCTCTAGCATTTTTAGCATCTTGAGGAGTGTCAGCGTTTGTTCTAACTTTTAATGTTCTGTATTGGTCAGCCCAGCCCATAATTCTGCCGAACTCGCCACCGATTGTAGCTTCAGTAGTTGCAATAGCTTCGCCATAGATGTTACCTGTTGAACCGTCAAGAGAAATGTAGTCGCCCTCTTTATAAGTGTTGCCACCTAATGTGAATGATTTGTCAGCTTCGTTGATTGTGATTTCGCCACAACCAGAAACACAACAAGTACCCATACCACGAGCAACAACCGCTGCGTGAGATGTCATACCGCCTCTAACAGTTAAGATACCTTCAGCTGCGTGCATACCTTCGATATCTTCTGGAGAAGTTTCAAGTCTTACTAATATAACTTTTTCGCCATTGTCAGCCCATGCTTTAGCTTCGTCTGCTGTGAAAACAGCTCTACCGCAAGCAGCACCTGGAGATGCAGCTAATGCACTACCAATAACTGTAGCAGCTTTTAAAGCTTTAGCATCAAATTGTGGGTGTAATAAAGCGTCTAATTGTTTAGGATCGATCATCATAACAGCTTCTTTTTCTGAAATCATTTTTTCGTCTACTAAATCGCAAGCGATTTTTAAAGCAGCAGCTGCTGTTCTTTTACCGTTTCTTGTTTGTAGCATATAAAGTTTATTATCTTCAATAGTAAACTCCATATCTTGCATATCTCTGTAGTGATTTTCAAGGATACCACAAATTTCAACGAATTCGTTATAGCATTTTGGCATAACTTCTTCTAATTTGTCGATTGATTGTGGAGTTCTAACGCCAGCAACAACGTCTTCGCCTTGTGCGTTGATTAGATATTCACCGTATAGTTTTTTCTCGCCTGTTGAAGGGTTTCTTGTGAAAGCAACACCAGTACCTGATGTATCGCCTAAGTTACCGAAAGCCATCATTTGTACGTTTACAGCTGTACCCCATGAGTAAGGGATATCGTTCATTCTTCTGTAAACATTTGCTCTAGGGTTATCCCATGAACGGAAAACAGCTTCGATAGAACCCATTAATTGTACTTTTGGATCTGATGGGAAATCAGTGCCAATAACTTTTTTATATTCAGCTTTAAATTGATTAGCTAACTCTTTTAAATCTTCAGCAGTTAGTTCTGTATCTTCTTTAACGCCTTTTTCTTCTTTCATTTCGTCGATTAATTCTTCAAAGAAACTTTTGCCAACGCCCATAACAACGTCAGAGAACATTTGAATAAATCTTCTGTAGCAGTCATACGCCCAACGTGCGTTGCCTGATTTTTCAGCCATAACTTCTACAACTTCATCGTTAAGACCTAAGTTTAAGATAGTATCCATCATACCAGGCATAGATGCTCTTGAACCTGAACGTACTGATACTAATAGTGGATTTTCTAAATCGCCGAATTTTTTTCCTACCATTTCTTCCATTTTAGCAATGTTTTCCATTACTTGAGCTTGGATATCATCGCCGATAACTCTGTTATCATCATAATATCTTGTGCAAGCCTCTGTTGAAACTGTGAAACCTTGTGGAACTGGTAATCCTAATTTTGTCATCTCAGCTAGGTTAGCACCTTTACCGCCAAGAAGCTCTCTTTGACTTCCGTCACCCTCTGTAAATAGATATACATACTTGTAACTCATTTGTTGTTTTCCTCCTAAAAATTGAGTATATACTTTCTTGCAAAATCATATTAAATTATATATTTTACAATCCACTTGTTATTATACCAAATAAATTTGAAAATTTCCATAGTTTTTTGAAAATTTTTCAAAGAAAAAAAACTAAATATACTGTCAAAAACTTGAATAATACTGTTAAAAATGTTAAAATTATGGAAATTGTGTATTTTTACTTGAAAAATTGTGAAAATGTGCGATAATATACATAGTATGAGATTTTATGTCATTGAAAGGAATGTAAATAATATGTCAAGTAAATTAAGTGCTATCATCTTAGCTGGTGGCGAAGGTAAGAGAATGAAGTCTGACAAACCTAAAACTCTATGCGAGGTTCTAGGTAAACCAATGCTTGAGTGGGTGTTAAACTCTTTAAAAAATGCGTCAGTAGATAATATTTGCATAGTTACAGGTTACAAAAAGGAGCAAATTGAGCAGTACATAGAAACATTATCATACCCTGTTCAAACAGCTTTCCAAAGCGAAAGACTTGGAACTGGACACGCTGTAATGCAAGCTAAAGACTTTCTAAAAGAAAACGATGGTGACGTTCTAATTTTAAATGGTGATGCACCTTTCATGGATAGTCAAACAATAAATGACGCATTAAAAGAACATACAAGTTCTCAAAGTATTGCTACTGTTATTTCTGCAAACGTTCCAGATTCAACTGGTTATGGTAGAATTGTAAGAAATAAAGATAGTAACGCTTTAGAGCGTATAGTTGAGCAAAAAGATGCATCACCAGAGGAAATTGAAATTAAAGAGGTAAATTCTGGTGCTTATTGGTTCAATTCTTCAAAATTATTAAACGTTTTAGATAATATTAAAAACAACAACAATTCGGGCGAATATTACTTACCAGATGCACTCAAGTTGCTTTTAGAGAGTGGACAAAAAGTATCTGCATTTGCGGCGTCTTCAGCTGATACAGTTTTAGGTGCTAACGACCCTGAGCAGTTAGAAGAATTAAACGAAATAGCAAAAACAAAAATTTAATATATTTATTTTAAAAACGGAGGAAAAAGAAGAGATGAGTATTCACGGTAACGAAATTAAAATTTTTACAGGAAGTTCAAACAAAGATGTAGCACAAGGTATTGCAGGTTATTTAGGATTACCTCTTGGTAAATCTGATTGTTCTACTTTTAGTGATGGTGAAATATCTGTTTCGCTTCACGAGTCGGTAAGGGGATCTGACTGCTTTATAGTTCAATCTACTTGCAACCCTGTAAATGACAGCATTATGGAGCTACTTATAATGATTGATGCAATGAAACGTGCGTCAGCTGCAAGAATAACAGCAGTTATTCCATATTTTGGATACGCTAGACAAGATAGAAAATCAAAAGCAAGAGATCCAATCTCAGCTAAATTAGTTGCAGACTTAATAACAGTTGCTGGTGCTAACCGTGTATTAACAATGGATTTACACGCAGCTCAAATTCAAGGATTTTTTAATATCCCAGTTGACCATTTAATAGGAGCTCCTACACTTGCAGAACATTTAAGACAACAAATAGGCAGTGATGTTGACGATTACGTTGTTGTTTCTCCAGACTTAGGTTCAGTTACTCGTGCTAGAAACTTTGCATCAAAACTAGGTTGTCCTTTAGCTATCGTTGATAAAAGACGTCAAAAAGCTAATGTTTCAGAAGTTATGAACATAATAGGCGAAGTTAAAAACAAAAAAGTTATTTTAGTTGATGATATGATAGATACAGCTGGTACATTATGTAATGCAGCGGCTGCTTTAGTTGAAAAAGCGGGAGCTACTAAAGTTTACGCTTGTGCAACTCATGCTGTTTTATCAGGCCCTGCTATTGATAGAATTAACAAAAGTGTAATTGAAGAGTTAATCTTGCTTGATACTGTAAGTATTCCAAAAGAAAACTTAACAGATAAATTTACTATTTTACCAGTAGCACCAGTTTTTGCTGAAGCTATCGAAAGAATTTATGCTGATAAGCCTTTCTCTTCACCATCTATTTTTTCTTAAATAATATATATAGCATATGAACTTTTATTAGTCTTATCTAGCCGTCTAAAATTTCGTATTGCTGCGTTAAATTTAATAGGAATATGACAATATACCAATTAAATTTGCCTTGCACTACAAAATTTAATTCCAGCTATCCTAAGACAAATAAAAATCCAAATGCTATAAATAAAGCTTATAACACGATTTTGATATTGTGTTATAAGCTTTTTTAATTAGAAGGTTTTTAGGAGTTGAAAGTTGAGAGTTGAAAGTTGAAAGTGGTAGGGTAAGGGCTTGCTCTTGCCGTTGGAATTAGTGAAAAATGAATAGTTAATAGTGAAAAGTGAATGTGAAAATCCTTACGGATTTTTTGTTGTAGATGGGCAACCCTCCGTCACCTAGCGGTGCCACCTCCCTCAAGAGGGAGGCTGTGGGAGGCTGGACGGCTGAGCATCTGGCAACTGGACACTGGTATCTGGAATTTAGTCTGCTTACTCAACTCCACAATTGCTGGAAAAGTAATAAGTGATTATAGAAATAAAAAAGGACTTACGCAAGAAGTTTTAAGTGGCTTAGCAGTTATTGGTAGAAGTCATTTAAGTGCTATTGAACGTGGAGAAAGAAAGCCAACGCTTGAAACGCTTTATCGTATTAGCAAAGCGTTAAACGTGCCTATGAGTGATATTGTTATATCTATTGAACATGAGCTTGATATGTAAATAAAACCCTCATATATTACAAGTGCTTGCAATGTAAATAAAACCCTCATATATTACAAGTGCTTGCAATACATGGGGGTTTAATTTTATGTTTTAAATTATAGCAAAAAATATAAAATCTTCGTAACGACATCTGATGTTTACTTTAGTTGAGTAAATTGTTTGCTAATTTCTTCGTACTCTTTATTAACTGCATTATATTTTATGGCAAGTGGTTCGTTTGTTTTTTCTATAATCTCTTTTAATTCTTTTTTGTTAGATGTTACGATATATACAATTTCACCATCTAAATGACCTTTGTCTACCATATCATTTAATATTGCAACAGTAGTATTCCAATCAAAACTATCCTTGTAACTTCGCTTTAAAAGCAATGCACTTGTAACATCTGCAACAGCTACTATGCGTTCGCACGTTGTAAGGTCTTTGCCTTGTATTTGATAAGGATATCCCATACCATTTAATTGCTCATGATGTCGAGCAGCAATTCTTACTACAGATTCATGGAAAACACCTTTTAAAATTTCCTCACTAAAAAGAGAGTGTTTACGCATAATTTTCATTTTTTCTTCATCTAAAAAACCATTATGCTCGAGTATATCTGATGGTATAGCTATTTTGCCTATATCGTGCGTTAAAGTTCCGTAATATAAAATCTCCCTAGTATCGTTATCAAAATTAAAGAAACGGCTTATAAAAAGAGATATTGTAGAAGTTGTTAGAGAATGAAACATAGTATCAGGGCTTTTAAAGTCTAAAGTATAAATCATCATTTCTAAATACTCGGTTGCTTCTTTTTCTGATATATTAAGTGTTTGAACAATGATATTTGCCCACTTGTTAAAAAAAGTAAATTCAAAACTGTTTTGAGAAACGCATTTTTTAAGTGCTTTTACAAATATATCATCAAAGTAATTAAGCCCTTTTACAGCGTTTATTAACTTTTTGCCTGTTAGTTTTCCAAGCAATGCAATATCTATTCTATCTGCAATATGAATAAGTTGAGCGTAGTTTGCAATTATAGGGTCTATTGTTTTAAATATTTCTTTTGTGGAATGATGATATAAAAGCACCTCAGAAAGTTCGTTTAATGGTGTGAAATGCTTTAAAAATAAATATCCATAAATTGAATGAGCGTCAACGTCGGCAGTTTCAAATTGCACCATTTTATCTATTTCTTCAGTTTTGTATGCTCCAATATCGTGGTAAAGCGACAACAAAAATAGTGACTTAAACTCGATAGTTTCTTTAAAACTTTGTGGCATATTATTTAGTAGTTTTTGTGCTATATATGCTACTCTAACGCCATGATTAACAAGTCGTTCGTCATAACATTTTAAAGCATTAGAACATAATAAAACTATTTTTCTTGTATTAAGGATTGCGGACATATTAAGAACCTCTCAAACTTTATTGTACTTTAATTATATAATTAAATTCTTTGTTTTGCAACTGTTTATGTTGTAAATACGGCAACAAATTAAAATAAATTGATATTTAATAAGAGATTTTACATAAATTTTAAAAAATATAGAAAAATACTCCGATTCTAAAGCGTTTAGATGTTGAGTAAGATTGTATGCTTGGAATGCAACGCCTGCATATTTTGCTCTATAGTCGTATTGATTTATTATTGATATATCGTCATCGTTGTAATGAATTTTTTCGTCTGTAGGTTTTGTAATTTTTGAAAGCAAAGTAGTTTTACCTGTTTCTGATTTACCTACTAAAAATTTTTACACTTGTATTTATTTTTAATGCATAAACAAAACGGCAACAGCAGAGCCATTGCAATACAATATGTTTTTTGAACGCAGTTATTGACACTAAAATTTATTATTTAACAAACCCATTTTCTAAAAGATAATCATCGTAACTACTTGTTATATCTTTTATTCCGTCTTCTGTAATAAAAATAATTCTGTTTGCTATAGTCGATATAAATTCGTGGTCGTGCGATGTAAATAACACAATACCGTCAAAGCTTTTTAGTCCATTATTAACAGCTGTTATAGACTCTAAGTCTAAATGGTTTGTAGGTTGGTCAAGGATTAATACGTTTGATGAATACATCATCATTTTACTAAGCATACAACGTACTTTTTCTCCACCAGAAAGAACGTTTACAGGTTTAAATGCATCTTCGCCTGAAAACAACATTTTACCTAAGAAGCCACGCAAGTAAGTTTCTGTTTTGTCGTTACTATCATTGTATTGAGCAAGCCATTGAATAATGCTTAGAGTACATTCGTTAAAGAATTTTGAATTATCTTTTGGGAAATATGATTGAGATGTGCTAACACCCCACTTAAATTCTCCGCTATCGCTTTCCATATTTTCTGTAAGAATTTCAAAAAGAGCAGTAACAGATGTTTCTTTATCGCTTAAAAATGCTATTTTGTCGCCCTTATTTACTCTAAAAGATACATTATTTAGCAGTTGTTGCCCGTCTATAGTTTTACATAAATTTTCTGTATATAAAATCTCTTTTCCAACTTCTCTTTCTTGTTTAAAACCAACATATGGGTAACGTCTGCTAGACGCTGGCATCTCGTCAACAGTTAATTTATCAAGAAGTTTACGTCTTGAAGTTGCTTGTTTTGATTTAGATTTATTAGCACTAAACCTTGTAATAAACGTTTGTAATTCTTTGATTTTTTCTTCTTTTTTCTTGTTTTGTTGTTTAAGCATTG
>CAYJFG010000074.1:5686-10172 GCA_964369305.1 uncultured Eubacteriales bacterium | reverse complement strand
AGTTAGCAGTATCAAGTCGGCAGAAAAAAACGCCCTTTATAAATTTAAAAATCCGTAAGGATTTTCACATTCACTATTCACTATTCACTTTTCACTTTTCACTCTTCACTCTTCACTCTTCATTTTAAATTATTGTCCTGATAGTCTTTCAGCCATTGTTTTTTTAGCTTGTTTTCTTTTTTCAGGTTTTATATTTTTGCCTTTAAATCTTTTAGCAGATTTTGACGCTTTGCTTAAAACGTCGCTTAATTCTTCTTCTAATAAATCTTTATTAGTAACGTTTGATGTTTCGATACCGTTTAAAATTACGATTGTTATAATTGAACGTGTATCCATGTCGCCAGCGTCGTATTGTGCATTTAATATTGATGCAAGTTTTTTAATATCTTCCTTGTTTGAAGAGTTCATTAATGCGTTGATTTTTGGCATTACAGATGTTTTTGTAAATGTTACACCTCTAAATGGGTTGTAACAATCCTCTTCGGCTTTTACTTCTTCTTTTAATTCTGGGAATACGTTTATAAGCCTTTTAGCAAAGAATTTAGGGTTTGCTGTTCCGTCTTCGTCTTTTTTCTTTTTAGTATTTCGTAAAGGTTTTGTTCTTTTAGTGTTGTCTAGAGTGTCGCAAAAGTCGTTTGAAATACTTGTAGCTTCTTTTAATGAGTCAGTTTCAGGGTCAAAAATCCATGTAGCTAATGTTTTCCACTCGTTGTCTGGTCCGTCGTCTGTCATTTGGCAAGTTTCAAGTGTCATATGTTTTTTTCTTTTATAATAAACAACGCTATATGCGATATGTTCTGATGTATAAAGTGCTATTAGCTCGTTGCTATCTTGGTTTGAAACCTTTGCACGAGTAAATTGTTGTTTTTCTAAAACAGCAGTAACATTTTTATTGATAAGGTCAAAAGCTTGATTTAACATTATAATCATCCTTTAATTTCTATAGTATTAGTAGATTATACAATATTTTTATTTATTTGTCACTAGTTTTTTTCTGTTTTTTTCTTGTTTAAAATTACGTGATATTAGTAAATTATTTCTACTTTACTACAATGTGATTAATAAAGTGATATACTTAACTTGCATACTGTAAGTAAAAGGTGGTGAAAAATAACTTATCATATAAAAATATAGTAAGTTTGAATATATTTTTTAGTGTTATACGTGCATAACGCTGAAATTATTAATGTGTATTGTATTTGTTTAAGGTGTATTGTATAATTAAAGTGATAATGTTAATTTTTCTATATAAAAATATTATCTTGCGTTATGAAACATTTTTACTATGATTTTTTTAAGGAGGGGTGAAACTTAAATTTTATCTAAAGATCAAAACACATTATAAAATTGATTTTCAAAATTTTTTAACGGAGGAAAATTTTTATGCAAAAAACAAAAAGAATTTTAAGTATAGTTTTATCATTTATGATGTTAATTTCTATGCTTACAGTAGGTGTTGTTTCCACAAATGCGGCAACAACTGATACACAAGAAACAGGTGAAAAAATAACTTTTACAGGTACTGAACGCATTTATGTGTCCGGCGGTACTACAAGTTATTGGTATAATGACAGTGCTAAGTTATGGGCGTATTTATTTGATGGTGATGCTGAGACTTGGGTGCAAGTGCAAAGCCTTTCAAGAGATGGTAGTAATACAGCTGATGGCAGTAGTAGTGAAATTTACTATATGGATATGCCAGCAGGCACATGGGGTCAAATAATATTTGTAAGAAAAAGTGATACATCAACAACTAGTGGTTGGTCAAGTGTATGGAATCAAACGGGTGATATAGTTTTATCAAGTTCGTTAAATTCAACAACTAACCATGTTACAGGATTTTCTGTTGGTGGTACTTCGTTATCTTATAGTGATTACGCAGTAGCTCCAACAGCGGTAACAGCTACAGTTGAGGGTACAACTGGTACAGGTACACAAGAAGATCCTTACATAGTATCAGCAGATCAAGCCTTTACAATAACTGCAGGTGCTACATTTGATGATTCAAATATGACAGCATCTTACAGTGTTAATGGTGGAACATATGCAGTTGGCTCACAAATTGCTATGGAAGCTATGGTAGCAGGCGATGCAGTAGCATATACAGTTGAGGCAAAAGGTACATTTGACAGTGCTACTTCTTCTACAAGTGAACAAACAACTATATATATAAAAGCTGAAACTACAGGTTACGTTATGGACGCAGTAGCAACACCAGCAGAAGCAGGAGCAACTGCTACTGTTAATGGACAAGATGGTCCTATCACAGTAGATATAGGTGCAGGTGTTCAATATGCAGTAACAGATACAAACAAATTTTACGCTTTTGAGGGTTGGTTTGTAGATAATGGAGATGTACCACTATCAACAGACTTAGAGTTTTTATATACTCCAACACAAAGTGAAACATTAGAAGCACGCTTTAGAAAAAAAGAAATAGCTTATGATTTTAGCGGTCTTACTGTAACTATGCCAACAAATAATCTTACTCAAGAAAAAATATTCTTTGAAGTTACAGGTGCAGTGTATGGTGGCTATTATGCATTCCCACAAGGCTCTAATGCTGAAATTACGCCAATAACAGTTGATGGTGTAACATACAGCTTAGACGGTGGCGAATATCAATCTTTAGAAGAATATCAATTATACCTTTTTGGATATAATGAGGAGAACGGATCTCTAGTAGATTTGACTGGCGATAATACTATAATAATTCCAGCAGGCGTTCCAACAGATTGGGGAACAGATGAAAATCCATGGCAAGGTGCAATCAACATACTAAATGCAGAGTTTGCAGGCGGACAACCAATGGATTTACTCCTAGTTGCATATCCAGTTGGTTTTGATTGGATAGGGTATGGAAATTACCCATCAACTGATTTACAAATAGTAGAAAATCTAGAATATCAATTTAATGCACCAACAATTGATACAGACAGTAATATAACTATAAATAACGACCGTACTTTAGATGATCAAGCAGATGTATTTGTATACGACAATGCTACAGATATCGTTTTAGGTAATATATTAACTACAGCAAGCAACAAAATGATAGCAAGAGTTGACGGTTTATTTGAAACAGAAACCGATGCTGAAGCACATGATGTTGTAATTGGTGCAACTTATACAACAACTTCACAAACTACACCTCAAACAATTGAGGGTGCAACATTTGAAAATGGCACACTTACAATTCCAGCTAACACATTTGCAAACGTTTTAGCAGGCGAAGTTATAACAATAAGTGTAACAGCACAAACTGTATATAAAGATATAGAAACACAACTAGTAACTAATTATGCAGTTGAAAACAGTGCTATAACTACTGCTTCACAAACTTTTAAAATTGTAAATGGTTATGAAGAAAGACTAACTGCTCCAACAAATTTAACTTATAGCTCAGCAATAGATGTTTATCGTGGTAGATTTGAAATAAACGGCGGAGTTTATGCAATTGAACTTAGGGAAAACACAACTGTTACAATAAATAACGTAAGTGCAAGCGGTTCTAAATTACAAGGCTTTGTTGGTGACATAGCAGTAGGCGAGCCTAAAGAATATATAGAGCAAAAATATGATTATTCAGTATATTGGAAAGATAATGATATACAATTAAATTCAGGTAGTTTAATTAAAACTGTAACTGATGTAGTGGGTGAAACTTCAATTGAGTTGACAGTAGAAGAATTGAATAATTCTGGAATTATTTCAGGTAACTCAGTTACTTTGTATATAGTGGCAAACCCAACTACTGGTACAGAAACTAAGTCAAGCGAAGATGTATCAACAGTAAAAATTATGACAGGTCTATATTATGGATATTCTAATCCTACTCAAATAGATATTACAGATAACTATTCGGCGACAAATAACAGATATTGGGCGAACCAAGATATCACTTTAAACGTACTTGCAAGTGGTTCTACAGTAACTCCATATGTAGATGTTGACGGTACACCAGTTGCACAAAAAGTAGGCGAAGAAGTATCATCGGACTATTACTCATATCGAGTTTATGATGGTGAAATACTGCTAACTGCTGTAGGTGGCGGCGATGAGGGTGTTAGGGAAATTACAATACCAGCAGGTTCATATAATACTGTAGCTGATGGTACAGTAAAAGAATTAACAGTAAAAGCTTTCTATTATATACCTGATAAATTAGGAGATTTACAAGAATATTCTTATACAGTTACAAAAGAAATAACACTTGAATCACCATTTAAATTAACTGACAATGGAACAACTTTAGGGCTTCAAGAGGGTACAGAAGTTGTTGAAAACGAAAATACTGTAAACCCAGAAGAAAAATATGTAGCAGATGTATATGCAAATTCTGGTACTTATTGGATATCTCTATCAGGTCAGATTGCAACTACATATAACGGTAGCGATTATACAACTTATTCAGTTATATTAGCAAAAAGTGCTGATGGTCAAGATGTTGCTACTATAACAAACCAAAATGGTATTTATGATATTA
>CAYJFG010000074.1:0-5676 GCA_964369305.1 uncultured Eubacteriales bacterium | reverse complement strand
TATTAAGTTAGATAAATTACAAGATGGTTTAAACACAGTAACAATTTATGCAGCAACACTTGTAGGTCAAAATAGATACGAAATTCCAATTTATGTATTTGAATTGACTAAGTATGCAAATGCACTACAAGACGACGTTACTATATCAGCACAATATGACGGACAAGATAAAGCTACAGATAGTCAAGTTGAATTATCAATGTTCCCAGACGGTCAATTTATATTTAATGTATCAGGTGGTACAGTAGTTGGACAAAGAGAAGGTAGTGCAGATCCAACATTTACATATACTGTTGCTACAGCTACAGGAGACGAACTTTATACAAAAGATATAAGTGATTTAAGATTTAAATTAAATATCAATAAAGATTATGATGCACTAAGCACACAAGCATTCCCAGTTGGTAACTACATAGTAACAGTTAAAGCTACATATGGGGAACAAGTGCAAACTCAAACATATGCATTTGAAGTGCTTGCAAATCCTAATCCACCAGTAGAGCCAACAGAAACTACAGTACCAGAGTATGACCCATCAGGTGAAACTTCAATAGCTCCAGAAACAACACTAAAAAATGGCGATTGGATAACTATATTTGTAGCATCTGACGACTCATGGAATTCTCAAGTGGATAGAGTTCGTGTTTCTGGAATAAATGCAGAAATTGACGGTGTTTATATAAGTGAAGGCTCGATAATTGGTAATTATGGTAGCCATTGGCTTCAAAATGCTCAAGGAGTAAATTGGACACAACATAACTATGAAGTGTATAAAGTTAGTATTAAATATCATGAAGACTTAAAAGTGTCAAACATTGAGATAGGTAACTCAGAAGGATACTACATAGGTGAGTTACCTGATGGGACAAGTAAAGTTACTGATGGTTCATACTTTTTAGCGTATAATAAAGGGTATAATAATACAGATACACATCAAGGTAATGGTGTAGGTTCTGTGCTAGCTCCAAGTGTAGAATCATTTACTTCAAATGATTTATCTGTTATAGATTTACAATTATCAGATTTTGGAGTAGCTACATTACCATTAAGCACAGTGTTAAGTTATTCTACTTCTTCTTACAGTAGTGCAACTGAAAAACTAGACGTTACTTACTATGTAAACGGTGTTCAAGTTGCAAAAGACTTAGACGTTAGTTCAACAACAGTAACAAAAGATTTACTAGTGTCAGCTGAAAATGGTTTTGTGTATGGCACAAACTATGTTACAATTACAATTGGTGATGATGCGTACGAAACATCAGCATACCAAGGTTTAATTACAGTGAATATACCAATGCCAATTCCAACAATAACTTCAGTTGCTGGCGAGACAACAAACTTAAATCCAACTGATACGGGATTTACATTAAATAGTAATGAAGAAACAAAGATTATTACAGTTGTAGGTGAATACTTAGAGTATGCATACTACACATTTAATGGTAGAGAAATTGCACTAGTAACAGATGGTAGCAAAAATGTAACATCAGCTTCATTTACAATAGAAGCACCGCAAGCTGGTCTTTATGCTGATTACACAATTTATAGCTTTAAACCAATAACACAAGAATCAGGTACACCGAAAGTTATTAATTTAAGTGTTGGTAAAGATTTCTCGCCAGGAATTAATTTTTCACAAGAGGTTACGCCAGAAGACAACTCAATGATAAGCGATATTACAGGAAATCTAACATACACAATCGTAGCAAAGGCTGGAATGGCGTTTATAGGTATGGATAGTATTATAATTCCTACTGAAGAAAATGTAGAAGGTTCGCCAAATATTTATAAATATACATTTACTACAACATCTACAGATACGGTAAGGATGCTTGATGGTGTGCAAGAGTATATGCTTGAAAAACCAACATGGAATACTTCATATTTTATGATTACAGATGAAATGGCTCAAGCTGGCTTTAACACATGGGAAGATTTTGGAAAATATTTAACAGTACAAGTTAAAGATGCTTATGGCAATGTTGAAACAGGCGTTATTGGTACGAACATAGTTATCGAAGAAATAGCACAAGATGATACTCAAGCTTTTGGCACATCTTATGAACTTAACGGCACATTATTAAAAGTTTCTTACACAGATAAAGTTGTTGAAATGAAATTCTTCATGGACGGTGCAGAAAACGATGATAAATTATCAACACCTTTCTATGCAGTAGAAAACGAAAAAGTATTCTATATTGAAGACTTTGCAAGCTATGATAGTAGTGCAGTAGTTACAAGCAATATGTTATTTAATAAAGAATATAATGTATCTATTGATTATCCAAACTTAGATGGTTCACAAGGTACAAATATTGTAACTCAAAAAGTTTTATTATCAACAGACGTTAGAAAATTTGCAGTTTCTGAAAATAGATACTACACATATGAGTTTAGTACACTTGATGGAAATATGGATCACATCACAGGTGATATATTAATTACAGCAGCGGCTACAGAAAAAACATATGCTCTAAATATACCAGTTGAAACATTATTAGATGGAAACTTATATTCTCAAGGTTTAGAAGAAGCTAAAGCAGAAGTAAAAGTTTATGCTATTTCAGTAGAACCTAACTCAACATCTTATAATGTATATAATGACACATATGAAAGTTTTACAGGTCAATATTCAGCAGACTTAACATATGGCTATACAGCATGGATATCTGCTCCAATTCAAACTGCAAGTGGTCATACATTTGTAGGTTGGTACGATGTAGATAGAGATATCTTTGTATCATATGAAAGTGAATACAAATTTATAATGACACAAGGAATTAACTTAGTACCTATCTATAGTGATAATACAGCAGTTACAGTAAGCACAACACCATATACTCTTGCTGAAAACGCACTATATGAAGTTTACTCAAATGCACAAGGTACTACAAAAATTAGATATTCATTCCCATTGACATACTTTACACCAGATGGAGTAACTGTTGATGCATACAAAGTTAGATATCAAGTAGCTACTGAGGGTGCAGAAGTAGATATGGACGGTGCATGGGTTGAAAGAGATTTAACAGGAAACTTAAATAGCCAAGGCCGTGTAAACTACATATTAAGTACAGACTATTATAATGCTGACGGAAATTATAATAAATTAACTCTTTACATTCAACCATTTATAGAGTATAATGGTATGGATACAAAGGATAGTAGCCCGATTATTGGTGCTACATATGCATATCCAACTTACTGATAGACGATTATATATAATTTTTTAGAGGAGAATGTTTATGAGTTTAAAAGAACAATTTCAATTACCAGAAATTAGAAAAATTGCGTTTAAAACAAATCATTTTATGGAAATAGTGACAGTACCTAGCAGTGCTAACCCAGACGGGTTAGGAGAAGTAGAAGAAGAAATAAACTTAAATCCTACTAACCCAAAAAATCCTACAGATCCAATCTAATAAAATGAAAATCTAATTAATAAACACCCTTATAGACACTTTTATGTGTTTGTAGGGGTGCTTTGAATAAGTGGAGAGTTGAGAGTGGATAGTTGAAAGTTGATAGTTGAGAGTGGATAGTTGAAAGTTGTTAGCTTAAAGTAGTTAAAAATAATATTTGTAAAGATATAATATTTTAATGTCTTTTATTAAATAAAAAATCCGCAGGGATTTTCACATTCACTTTTCACTCTTCACTATTAGCTATTCACTATTTGCTCTTCGAAAATAACTATTTACATTTAGGAGGATTAATATTATGAGTAATAATATAGACTGTTGTATAAGTCAAGACAATAAATATTTCAGGTATAGGGCGGCTGCGATTATAGTTGAAAACGACTGTATTTTATTAGCAAGTAACGACGTTTCAGACTATTATTATTCAGTTGGTGGTGGTGTTCATATTGGTGAAACATCACAAAAAGCAGTTGAAAGAGAAGTTTTTGAGGAAACTGGTGTTAAATACGAAGTTGATAGACTTATAGCGATACACGAAAACTTTTTTAGCGATATCACTGTTTTTAAAAGTGATGCTTGCCACGAAATTTCGCTTTACTATCTTATGAAACCACGAGGAACGCAAGAGTTAAATAGCAACAGTACGTGCTTAGTTGGTAAAGAGTATATGAACTGGATACCAATAAGTGATTTAAAAAATATTACTGCATATCCTACATTTCTTTATGATGTTTTAGAAAATCCAACTAAAGAAGTAAAACATTACATAACTAAGCAAAATTAAATATCAAACAAAATGACACCCTTTCAATAGTAGCCTAGCACTACAAGTTGAAAGAGTGTCATTTTATTTGAAAACATTTGTTTTACTGCAAAAGTGATGTTTGTATCTTATTTATAGTATTTATTACCTGCTTCTTTGGAACTGCACCTACAAAACCATTTAAGTCTTGTTCTTTTCCCCCTACTGGACGTATCCAACCAGAAACGATTACTGAATTATTATTTGTAAATTCATATTTTATGTATTTTATTGCTGTTAAAAAACCTGTGCCACATTTCCATACCATTTCGTTATTTTCGTTGCATTGCTGATATTTTTCAGTAGCAAGCAAAGATGATATCACTTGATTTGCACTGTTATAATCTTTTATTTTAAATTCAAAAGTTGTTCTTTTCAAATTATTCACCTCATTTCAATTTATTTTTACAAATTGGGCAAATTTCCACTTCGCTACTTAAATTTGTCTTGCAGTTATTGCAATGACAAGGATTGTTTGCGTTATTTATAGAATTAATCATTCTATTTTGTTGTTCTAAATGATTTCCTACTAGAATAAGAATAAATCCTATTATAGCTATAATAGCTAACACAGCAATTACAGCTTCTGGGTTATCTATTCTTGAAACGAACTGAAAAAGTTCAATTGAACGAAAAGACCCAGATTCTTCATAGCCAACAATTAATATAAGTAACGGAACTGAAAATGACATTAAACAAGCACCTATAATTACCATATCGTATCCTTTCTTAAATTGTAATTTAATTTTTTTCTAAAACAAACTCATGTACGCCCTCGTTAAAATAACGTGCATTATAAACTAGACAAGTTTTACCATCTATTTCTCTTTTATCAACTACTTTGATAATTTCTCTTAAATCTTCGCTTAACATATTAAATGCAGTATCTGTATAATTAATTTTTGTATTGTATGTATTTGAGCTACCAAAATTTTCAATAACCGACACTTCATTTCCGTCAATATGCCATAACATAGATGGTGAAGTTTTAGATTTTCCTCCAACGTTTTCACTAGTGAAAGAAGTAATGAATATACTATACTCCGAAACATCTTTACCGCCTATTGTAGTTAGTGTCCAACTTCCGTCAAAATCTGTTTGTCCGTCGTATGGTTCAACTATCCCTTGTGAGCAAGATGTTGAAAAAAGTAAAAGTGTAATTAGAGAAATAAGCAATATTATTTTTTTATTAATCATTTTTTTGCCCCCTCATAATCCTTTTTGCAAATATTGATAAGAGTTAATCCGTCAAATGACGTACAGTTTTAATCTTGGTTCATTTTTCTCAAGTGTAGTAATATACTTTTTTTCAAACATAACAAACTTACCTCTCTTTTTTAAAATTTAATAAATGTAAAAATAAAAAATTAAAGATACCTCCTTATAAATTTAAATTTTTCACTACATAATGAATATTATGTAGTGAAAAAATAAGGATTTTATGAGTTTTAT
>CAYJFG010000073.1:0-10428 GCA_964369305.1 uncultured Eubacteriales bacterium | reverse complement strand
CTGTAACAGTTATACTATCACATTCTAAAGTTATATCTACTGGTGCTAATTCAAAAGAGATAGATTCAGCAGAAACATCTATTTTGTAATTACCTAATGCCGCATTGTCATTTATCATAAATTCTAATTCTAAAATGCTACCAGTATATGTAATTCCTGCAAGTGCTGTAGCATCTGACCATGGAATAGTAGCACCTACTATAAATTCCATAGGATAAACTGGGTCGCTAGTAAATAAACTATTTTCAACTTTTGATATTTTTTTCAAAGTTAATGCATCTGTATCAAAATTATCAATTGTTATAGCTGTACCTATTATTCCTGGATTTTCTGTTACATATAATGTAGCTACAACAGTATCTCCAGCTTTTCCTGTTATTTCTTTACTACTTGTTCCAGTAGCTGTAGCTGTTACTACTCCTACTACTGATAACGAAACTAATACAATTATTAATGCTAAGCTTAATATTCTTTTTTTCATATCTATATCTCCTATACTCTCTTATATTATTTTAATGTTACGTTCCAACCAGCTAGGTATCTTTTTATCAAAAGCACATCAACAAGGTTAATTATATAATCATTATTAACGTCACCTATTGTCATATCTACATTTTGAATATCCCAACCAGCTATATATCTTTCAATAATTATAGCGTCTGCTAAGTCAATTCCGCCACTTTCGCTAACATCACCAGATTTAATTTGTTTAACGTTAGCGTTAAAATTTAAACCGTTTGCTTTAGCGTATTCTTCCGCTTCACTATCTGTATATCCATAAATAGTATAATCTCTAACTTTACTGCTTGAACTTATATATCCTAGTGCTTTGCTTTCAATATTTAACACTGAATCTGGTACAGTTACACTTTTTAATTTAGGTGTATTGTAAAAAGCTTCTGTCCCTATTGTCAGTACACCCTCATACATTTTAACACTAGATAAATTATCGCAATATGCAAAAGACCCTGAACCGACTGCTATAACACTTGATGGTATATTTATATTAGTTAATTTATCGCAATCATAAAATGCTCCATAAGACACTGAAAAACTCGTGTTCCCTATATAAATAAGGCTATTAGGTAATGAAATATTTTCTAAACTGTCACAATTTTTAAAAGCTTCAATTTGTATATTTGTTAATAATGATTTACTTAAATTATCAAATTTAACTTCATTTAAAGATGTACAATTTTCAAAAGCACTCTGTGCTATAGTTTCAACACTTGATGGTATGTTTATATTAGTTAATTTTTCGCTGTCAGCAAAAATACGATATGGAATTGCTTGTAATTTTGCACCTAGTTGAACAGTTGTTAAACTATTGCAGTTATAAAAAACTTCATTACCAACAGTAGTTGTTCCATTTCCGATAATTGCTGTTTTCAAGCTGTCGCATTGTGCAAATGAACCACTTCCAATTATTTCAACGCTATTTGGTATTTCAATGCTTATCAAACTATCACAATCATAAAACGCTCCATAAGACATTGAATAGCTCGTATTACCTATATAAATAAGGCTATTAGGTAATGAAATATTTTTTAAACTGTCACAATTTTTAAAAGCTTCAATTTGTATATTTGTTAATAATGATTTACTTAAATTATCAAATTTAACTTCATTTAAAGATGTACAATTTTCAAAAGCACTCTGTGCTATAGTTTCAACACTTGATGGTATGTTTATATTAGTTAATTTTTCGCTGTCAGCAAAAATACGATATGGAATTGCTTGTAATTTTGCACCTAGTTGAACAGTTGTTAAACTATTGCAGTTATAAAAAACTTCATTACCAACAGTAGTTGTTCCATTTCCGATAATTGCTGTTTTCAAGCTGTCGCATTGTGCAAATGAACCACTTCCAATTATTTCAACGCTATTTGGTATTTCAATGCTTATCAAACTATCACAATCATAAAACGCTCCATAAGACATTGAATAGCTCGTATTACCTATATAAATAAGGCTATTAGGTAATGAAATATTTTTTAAACTGTCACAATTTTTAAAAGCTTCAATTTGTATATCTGTTAATTTTGTAGTGCTAGAGAAATCAACAGAACTTAAACTTGAGCAATCTTCAAACGCTGAATATCCTATTGTTGTTACAGTGTTTGGGATTTTTACACTTCTTATAGTATCTTTATCAAAAAAGGCACTTGACCCTATAGCTGTAACAGTTTTTCCATCTAATGTAGATGGGATAACAACATCTCTAATTGAAGTAGAGCCATTATACTTTGTAATTGTTGCATTGTTGCCTGAAATAGTATACTCATAATCTCCGCTAGTTAAAGCATTTACTTGAATAGGTGCAATTGCGATAACACCAAAAGTTATTGCAGTAACTAATACTACCGAAAAAATTTTCTTTAATTTTACTGTCATTAATACTTCCCTCTTTCTTAAATAATAAATTTTAATTGCGTGCTTATACGTGCTTTTTTATAAAAATTTACTCTCCTTTCTAAACAAAAAAATTTTTTTTCACTACATAATGATTATTATGTAGTGAAAAATAGAGTGTTTTATTAAGTTTTTATGTAAAAATAGCAAAAATTATTTATTTTTTAAATATAAATAATAAAAGTATTGACAAATTAAAATTGATATATTAAAATAAAATTACAACATAATAATCATTATGTAGTATTGCATATCAAAAAATTAAGTCTAAATCTTCTAATTTACTTCTATGAGTTTCTATATTTTCTGTAGTGTAAATTCTGGTAGTATTAATGTTAGAATGACCCAAAATATCGGCAAGCATAGTTATATCTTTTTCATTTTCGTAATATGTTCTTGCAAAAAGATGTCTTAAATTATGCGGATAAACTTTTTCCTCTTCAATCTCTGCTTTTAGGCAAAGTTTTTTCATATCTGTCCAAATATTACTGCGGTTTAGTGGGTTTCCATTTTTGCTAACAAACACGCTACCCTCAATTATATTTTCATCTTTTATAAATTTTTCTAACAATTCACACAAGCTAAATGGGAGTATAACAAGTCTTGTTTTTCCTTTTAAGTTAATAACTGAGTACTTATCTTTTACTGACTGCACTGTAATATATTTTAATTCCGAAACCCTTATACCAGTTGAACATATAGTTTGAATTACTAAATATAATCGCTTATTCTTTTTTGCGGTAGTTAAAAGCTTATAATAATCGTTTTTTGTAAGCATTTTTCTATTATTTGCAAACGGTTGTCTTTGACATTTTAGCGATTTTAATTTTAAGTCGTGCCACTTATTAAATATAAAAAAGCTATTAAGCGACGATATAATACTATTTACAGTTGCGATTTTATATTTATTTACAAGTGTATTTTTATAGTTTAAAACCATTTCTTTTGATACTTCTTTATTTTTGCTAACAAGAAAAAATTTAGTAATATCCCTAATATATTTTTCTTGTGTTGCGTTTGAGCGTTCCTCTTGTTTTAAATATGTTTTAAAATTGTCTATTTTGCTTTGAGTTATTATTCTCATTTTTTTATCTCCTTATTTTTTTATTATGAAATTAATTTTGCTTTATATACTTAAATAAAAAACTCTTAAAACTGACCATAAGTAGTCAATTTTAAGAGTTTTGTTATTTTGTATTTTTTTAAATGTTTGCAAGTGATTTTTGTAAAAGTATACAGTCAGTCATTGCGATGTCGCCGTTTTTGTCTGCGTCTGCATTTTCAAAGATAAAAGGTGATTGAGGTGTAAGCAGTTGAGCTATATATTTTTGCATCGCTAATAAATCGAGGATATCAACGTCAAAATCGCCGTTAGCGTCGTGCGTAATTGTAGAGGTACTAGTTAATGCTTTTATAACAATATTACCAGTGTTTTCATAGTCGTTATTATATGACTTGTAAAAGTCTAAAAACTCGTACATACTGTCTTCTATCATTATAAATCCGTCGTTTTCTTCTGGGTCTGGAAAAAATACAAACCTATTTGAACTTGAGTTGAAAAGTGTTTCGCTAATACCAATACTTGCATAACTTAAATTGTTATTGGTGGAGTCAATTTCAACTGCAATACCGCATTTTTCTAAAGGTAGATTAAAATTATTAATATCAACACTATGATATCCTTTATAATCTATAGTGCCAGTTGATAAAAGCGTCCACGTTTCTTTATCTTCTACAGGTTCGTCATTTTCTATTGGAGTAACATATACTTTATAATCACTACCAATACTTTCGCTTTCAAATATAACTTTGTTAAGAGTTCTGTTTTGGTCGCTAAAGTCAAACACATTTATAAAGGTTAAATCGTTTGAAAATTCTTGAGGATTTATTGAAGAACGAACAGTCATGTTATATATAGCTCCAAAGTCATCATGTTGATATAGTTTTTCAAAATCGTCTATTTCTTCAACACCTTTAATAGTGTATGAATGACCAAAAAGCCTACTAAAAAGATATTCATCTTCATAAGATATCCAAAAGTAACCGTTGTCGTTAGCCGTATCTCCCCAACTGTTTTTTACAAGCCATGCACCGTTATTTTCTGGTCTGTAAAAATGGTGGAAGTTTCCAAGGCTGTAGTTGTCGTCCCAACCAACAACTGTTACTACGTGACCTGAAAGAGTTTGTCCCATTAGTCGTTTACTAGTTGAGTAATATGCAGTTCTTCTATCGTTAAAACCTATTGAGTTTACAACGCAGTTTCCATACACTGCACCATTTTCGTAAATACTATTTTTTACAGTTTCTATATCATTTTCAATATACATAATATCTGTAACGCCGAATGATGAATTATAAGTTTGTAAATCTTCGTACCCCATATCGCCGTTTGGATATGTCTTATATGGTAAATCGCTTTCAAGAACAGTACCATTAAATGATGTAAAATATCCTGGTGTCATTTGATGATAACCAGCTCCGAAGTAATCCCTAGTCCAGCCAGTGTCGTTATTTCGTGGAGTTGCCCATATATTGATATGTTCTTCTGAAAAATCAAAAGTGCCATATCCATTTTTAAGCAAGTAACTTTCTAAAGTAGCGTTACCAGCAAAAGCCCAACAAGTGTTTAAGGTTGTTTGGTTTTTTACAGGAGTAACATAGCCGAGTTCCACACCATTGTAATAAGAGGGTAAAACAGAACTTTCGCTAACTTCTATATTCTCTACATTTGTAGAAATTGAGTATGTATCCATGTCAACGGCTATTACATTTGGTAAAAGAGTAATAATCATACATAGTATACATAAAAATGCTAAAAATTTATGCGGTTTTTTAATCATATTTTTCCCAACTCTCTTGAATAAATTTATTTATTTATAACAACATAATTATATCATAAAAAAAAATAATGTAAATAGAGCAAGGAGAAAAATTATGCAATTTAGAACCGATTTAGCACTTGAGGCAAAGGAGATTGTAGGCGAAGAAATTAAGGGGATAGAAAACGAAGTAAAGAAGTATAAAAGAATGACTATTTCAAGGCTTGAAGTAAAAACAAATGATGCACAATTTCATCTCCAAAAACCTAAAGGCACGTATATTACAATTGAATTACCGTCGCTTACTGACGACTTCAAGGAAACAGACGAAAGACTAAAAATTATTGCAGAGAATATTATATCTTTACTACCTGAAAAAGGTTTAATTTTAGTGGCTGGGATTGGAAATTTAGATATAACAGCTGATGCACTAGGGCCTAAATCTTCAAGTAAAATTTTGGCTACACGTCATATAAGCGGAGAAATTGCACGCAGTATTGGGCTTGACAAATTAAGACCAGTTGCCGTTTTAACTCCTGGAGTTTTAGGGCAAACAGGTATTGAAACTAGCGAACTTATATCAAGTGTTGTAAAAAAAATAAAACCTAGTGCAGTTGTAGTTATAGATGCACTTGCCTCAAGAAAGCTTGAAAGATTAGGTTGCACAATGCAAATATCAAATACAGGAATTTCTCCAGGTGCAGGCGTTGGAAATAATAGAATGAAATTGAACGAAGAAACTCTAGGCGTGCCAGTTATTGCAATAGGAGTTCCTACAGTAGTTGATGCTGTAACTTTAGCAACCGATTTACTTTGTCAAGATGAAGAGGTAGACATTAAATATATAAAAAAATTTGTAAGCCCTAAGGGTCAGTTAATGGTAGTAACACCACGTGAAATTGACTTGCTAATATCACGAGGTGCAAGTTTGATAAGTATGTCGCTTAATTGTGCTTTGCAAAGTGACTTTGAATTAAGCGATATTTTATCTTTAACCAGTGTTTAAATAAGTTGAAAATTGAAAGTGGAAAGTTGAAAGTGAAAAGTGAAGAGTGAATAGTGAAAAGTGAATGTGAAAATCCTTACGGGTTTTTTGTTTATAAAGAACGTTTTTTTGCTAACTGACATCTGGTATCTAATCTGCTTACTTAACTTAAAACTCCACACTCCAAACTCTAAAGTTCTTAATACTCTTGTTTCAAAAAATTAAAGCATAGGTTATCATAAGAGTTAAAACCTTATCATATCATTTAATGTGGGTGGTGAGGCTTGTGAATAAAAAAATTAAAATAAAAATTATACGAGCAACTCAAATTACTATATCTGTTATAGTAGCTTTAGTTGCTCTTTACAGTACAGTTTTTAAAGTTGCAGATTTTTCAAGTATGCATATTTTTGGTTTGACATTTAATAAAGAGGAAGAAAAAGAAGAAGAGGAAAAAACAGATTTAAATATACTGCAAAGTGAAATAGACAGAAACGACGATAAGGAAAGCCAAAATGTTGAAGAAACTCAGCCACCAACACAAGCCGATTTATCAGGGCTTAAGCAGTACCCAGTTATTGAAACAAGCCTTGGAACTGCTGGAGAAACGACACTTAAAAATACTACAAATTATACTTTTGATATAGAAAAGCAAGCAAAAAAACCTTTAGGGTTTGAAATAGAGGATACGCAAGAACCGCAAGTTTTAATAGTACATACTCACGCATCAGAAAGCTTTTTAACGCAAGACAACGGCTACTATTATGAAAACTATACAAGTAGAAGTTTAGAAAATGACGAAAATATAGTAAGCGTTGGGGAAATTCTTGCAAACACGCTCAACGATAGGGGAATAGTTACGTTGCAATCTACAGTACATCACGATTCGCCAACATATAGTGGATCATACGATAGAAGTCAAGAAACAATTTATCAGTATTTAGAAGAGTTCCCGTCAATAAAAGTAGTTTTGGACGTTCACCGAGATGCATTAGGATATGGTGGCGAAGACGGAAAATATAAACCTACATTTACATATGATGGAAAAAAAGCAGCTCAAATTATGATAATGACAGGATACGACCCAGACGGTACATATGGGTATGAAGATTGGACGCAAAACTTAACGTTTGCATTAAAGCTTAATGAAACAGCACAGAGTTTATATCCTGGAATGACAAGACCTTTATATTTTGGAAACTTTGCATACAATATGTTTATAAATTCTGGTTCATTACTAATTGAAGTGGGAACAGATGCAAATACACTTGAAGAAGCACAGTATACAGCACTGTTATTAGGCGACGTAATAGCTCAAGTGTTAAGCGAATAAAGATAAATTGTAACTTTTTTTTAGTTGAAAAAAGTAAGTAAATATGATAGTATGGTGAAAAAGATAATAGGAGGTGTAAAGTTGAAAAATAAAAAGATAATTCTTGCAGTGTCTACAGTTTTTTTATCAACTTTTTTAATTGCTTGTTCACCTAGTGGTAATGCATATCCTGTTATAGAAACTAGCCTTGGGAAATCTGGCGAAATTACTATTAATAATCAAACAAGTTACACTATAGATGTAAACGCATTATTAGAAAAACCATTAGGATTTGAAATTGAAGAAACTGAAGAACCACAAGTTTTAATAGTTCATACACACGCTACCGAAAGTTATCTAAATTATGATAATGAGAGTTACCACGAAGATTATACTAGCAGAAGTGAGGACAATGAAGAAAACATAGTTTCGGTAGGTGAAGTTTTAGCAAACGAACTTAGCGAAAAAGGAATAGCCTCCATACAATCTGATGTGCAACATGATAACCCAAGTTACAGTGGTGCATATAGTAGAAGTCAAGAAACAATTTATCAGTATCTAGAGGAATACCCATCAATTAAAGTGGTTTTAGATCTTCATAGAGATGCGATAGGTCGAGGTGGGGTAGACGGAAAATATAAACCAACGTTTACTGTAGATGGTAAAAAAGCAGCTCAAATTATGATAATCACAGGAAACGACCCACAAGGGCTTTACGGTTATGAAGATTTTGAGGCTAACTTATCTTTTGCATTAAGATTAAGCGAAATTGCCGAAAAAATGTACCCAGGCATGACAAGACCTCTTCTTTTTGGCGACTTTGATTATAATACGTTTATAAATACAGGTTCGCTACTAATTGAAATTGGAACAGACGTAAATACACTTGAAGAGGCAAAGTACACAGCCACATTACTATCAAATGTTATAGCAGAAGCTTTGTTGTAAAAATTTTATATTGAAAAAAGTGCTTAGATATGATAAAATAATACAAAAAATGAAAGGTAAATCATTTTTATGTATGAAATTATAATTAGTAGTCCATGGCAAATAGCTGATATAGTTATATATTATATTACCGTTACATTAATTTTAATGATGGCGTTGTTTTTAAATATGAAACCTAAATTAAGTGAAGTGGTTATTTGCGTATTAATGGGTTTGTTTAATATAACAACTTTGTTCTTTGTAAAACAAGACCTTTTATTTCAAACTTTATGTATCACAATAGCTTTATGGGTATGTGTTTTAATTCTATTTACAAAACGGCACTTAATGGAAAATCTTATTAGTGGTTGCATGGCTTTTACTTTAGTTGTAAGTTATACGTTAATTGTAAATTTAATTAATGCTACACGTCATTTGCACGGACGAGTAGGGTCAAGTTTGATGTTGTTGTCGGTTTTTTCTTTAATTGCTTTAATTTACGTGCTTTTATTTACGAAAAAGACAACAATGTTCAAAGAAAATGGCATAGTAACTTTTTTTACTGTTGAAGAAAAAAAGTTAAGATATAATAGATACGCTTTAACAGGTGTGTTTTTATTGACAAATATTTTTACAATGATTACTATATATGTAGCGTCTAGTGGCACAAAATCGTATGATTATTATATTTATATGGTGTTATCGATAGTACTCGGATATATGTTTTTATACCAACTAAAAGTTATTGTTGAGTATGGAGTATTACAAGATGATCATATAAGAAGTGTAAAGTATAGTGATGATTTAGAAGAGTTTATGAAGATAATAAGAGGTCAACGACATGACTTTAACTTGCACTTATATGCTTTAAAATCATTAATAGATAATAAGCAGTATGAAGAATGTAACAAGTATATAAAAACTATTTCAGATAGTTCAGAGAAAATTAATGAAATATTACCTCTTAAAAACTCGGTTTTTGCAGCTATGCTAAATGGATTTAGAGAGATAGCAAAAGGATACAATATTGAATTAAATATTGAGGTTTTATATAGTATGGAGGATACTAATATTACTACATATGACTTAAATGTTATACTCGGTAACTTAATTCAAAATGCAATAGATGAAATTAATATAAAAAATTTAGAAAGCGATATTGATATCTTAATTACAAAAGAAGTAAATATGACAGTATTAGAAGTGTCGAACCGTTACCAAGGTTTGATTGATTTAGAACAAATTTTTAGTAAAAACTTTACTACAAAAAAACATCATGACGGTATAGGGCTTAAAAATGCACTGCGAATTGTTAGTAAAAATAACGGTATTTTATATCCAGAGATTGATGAAGATGTAATTAAATTTATTGTTAAAATACCAAATAAAATAAATTAAAATAGGGGAAATAAAAAATGAAAAAATTTAAATTAATATTATTAAGCTTAGCGGTAGTAGCATCATTTGCACTAACTGCGTGTACACAAACACCAGAAAATAACGAGCCAGAAGAACCAACACAAACAACAGAAGAGAAAATTGAAGAAAACAGAGAAGAGTACTCAGAAGAGGGAACATCAGAGAAAGACTCTCAAAATACAGCTATAACAAATATAGGAAAATCAGAAATTGAGAAAGAATTATCTCAAGACGATGATATAGAAAGTTTTACAGTAGGCGATGTAGTTATCCATACATATGACGACGGTATAGTTGCTCAATATTATGTAACTTATACAGACATGGACGGAGAGGAAAAAGAAGTTATATATAACGGATACTTTGTAACTATTAAACAAAGTGATACTGTATTTAAAACATATTTCTTGAGTTGCGAAAATATGGGGGAAAATTACGAACCTGAAAAAGAAGAGTAAGAAAACTTATTAAAAGAAGCTATAGAACAGGCAGCAAGCGACGATAACAACCACGATACAAACAACAATAACACAGACCATAACAACGCCGATAAA
>CAYJFG010000072.1:0-10650 GCA_964369305.1 uncultured Eubacteriales bacterium | reverse complement strand
TAAAAAAAGATTATTCTAATTTACGAGAAGAAGATAAACAAATGCTTGATACATATGGACAAATCGTGGACTTTACAGACAAATCTACCATAGAACCAATACTGGAATTTGTACGTTCATTATGAGCATTTTACGTGGTAATATAAAATCTTTGTATCAAAACATAAAATATTTATTACCCACGCCATAAAAATACATAAATAAACTCAAAGCATGGCTTTGCTTGTTCCTTACTTTACATAAAAGTGTTAGTTCTTAATCTCTCAAAAACCATTGAGAAAAATAGGACTAACACTTTTTGTTGACGAACTTAAAAGCGAGGTGTATAATAATATTATTACAGAAAGTTCTTATTATTCAGTGTTTGGGTCGGATTGTGAATAATGTGATATTATTTATATAATGAAAATGTGGTGTTGCAAAGTGATATTTCAAATCTTAGCTATAATTATTCTGCTGTCATTCTATACTATATATATTGGTAAAATGGTTATTCAAAGCAAAAAAGGGATTAAAACCGACCAACTTGGAAAAGGAGACAAACCTCGTAGTGTGATAGTAATCGAAGTTGTAATGAAAATTTCAACATACAGCATTTTGATTTTTCAAGTCTTTAACATCATACTTGGCATATCTATGTTGCATATTTCAATTCGCATTATTGGTTTTATATTATCGTTGCTTGGTGTTGCAATTTTTGCGATATCAGTATGTACAATGCACGATAACTGGAGGGCAGGAATTTCAGATAACGAAAAAACCGAAATGGTAACGAGTGGAATTTACAGCGTAAGCAGAAATCCAGCATTTGTTGGTTTTGATTTAATGTATATAGGGATATTGATTATGTTTTTTAGTATTATTCTAAGTCTAATCACTGTTTTTGTAATCTTAATATTTCATTTGCAAATTTTACAAGAAGAAAAATTTCTTTTAAGATTATTTGGCGAACAATATACCAACTATAAGAAAGCGGTAAAAAGATATTTTGGTCGAAAAAAATAAGCATTTGCCTGTGTAAATTAAAATCTTTACTTCACTATGGAGGTAGTACTAATGCATTTATTTGAATTAATTTTTATGGTTGCTATAGGAACTTTATTCTGTGTTTTTGGTTTTAAAATATGGAAGAAAGAGATAATCACTCTTATACACGATTATCATTACAAAAAGGTAAAGGAAAGCGATAAAAAAGCCTACACAACATTAATAGGAAAAGCAATGTTACTAATGGGATTAGGTATGTATCTAACAGGGATTATAGACTTTATAACTTCTACATTCTATGGCTTTATTGCATTTGGTGTAAGCTTTATAGGTGGTATTATAATGATAATATTAGCACAAAAAAAATATAATAAAGGGATATTTTAAAATTTCTTGATTGTAATCATTATGAGCATTTGTCGGTGTACATTTATATCGTTATTTATCACAAAATATAATATCTACCAAAAAACAAAAAACACAACACAATAAAAAGTTTTTTACTAATTAATCCATATGAAGATTTTCTTTATATGGATATTTTTTAAGTTTAATAATTTATGTTATTATAAATTAAAATAATACTTTGACTTTTTTATATTTTATTTAATATAATACATATTTTTATCTACAGAAAACTTTAAAATATTTTTTATTTTGTAAGATTTCTTACATAACTAAGTCTTATATGTGAAAGGAGGTAATAACGTAATGGATTTTGAACAATTATACAATAACTATTTTAGTGATGTTTACCGTTATATTGCTAAATTATCAGGCAATGAGCATATCGCACAAGAGATTACTAGCGAAACTTTTTTTAAGGCTATGCGTTCAATTGATAGTTTTAGAAACGACTGTGATTTTCGTATATGGCTTTGTCAGATAGCTAAAAACACATACTTCTCTTATCTAAAAAAACAGCAAAACACAACCAGTATTGAAAATTTAGAGTTAGAGAACATTGCCGACCCACATTTGTTAATTGACGATAAAATCATCAAACAAGAACAAGTAGAAAACATTCAAAAACTACTACATACATTACCTGAACCATATAAGGAAGTATTTATGTGGCGAGTTTTTGCAGATTTAAGCTTCAAGCAAATTGGTCAAATATTTAACAAGACCGATAACTGGGCTTGTGTTACTTATCACCGAGCTAAAAAAATATTAAAAATAAAATTGGAGGATTTAGACTTATGAATAACGAATGTAATATAGTTTTAGATATTTTACCGCTTTATATAGAAAATATAGTAAGCGATGATACAAAAGAATTTGTAGAAAAGCATATAACTCAGTGTAGTAAATGTAAAAAAGAATTAGAAATGTTAAAAACAGATATACCATTCAAAAACGAGTATACACCTACAGATAATCCTGCTAATGCCATGAAAAAAATAGGATTAAACATTTATAAAAAACGTGTATTTACATCTGTTATATCGGCAATTTTTACGGCTGTAATTGTAGTCATATGTATAGCTTTTCTTACTGCACCAGAATATTTACCATATTTTGAAACAATTGATACCAATACAATAAATGAAAATAACGGTACTGTTACACTATCTTTTAACGGCGAATACACTCTTAGCACAAGTGAAGATGGTGTATACAGTCTAAGCGTTTACACTACACTATGGAATGATATTTTAAATATAAACCCAAAACAGTTTGTAACTGTAAATCCAGATGGCGAAAATGTAAACACTATTTACTACGTAACAAATAATGGGGTATTAGATAAAATTATATACGGCGAAAGTCAAACTAATGTCGATACAGTTATAACACTACCTAGATTATTCTTAAATTCCTACCTAGTTATTGCTATTACTATAAGTATTTTAATATTTGTTTTATTGTTGGCATTTAGAAAAAAAGTAAAAATTAAAACTATAATTATAAACCTTTTACTCGCACCAATATCTTATATTATAAGCACAATTATTATCACTGGAATTAATTCAACTTCTTACTCTGCAACACGAGATTTTTATTTTATATTACTTTTATCAATTTTACTATATTCCAGCTTCTATTTTTTACACAGAAAAATTTTTTTAAATAATAGAAAACATAAAATGTAATTCAACTCTCAACATTCAACTTTCAACTTTCAACTCTCAACTTTCAACTCTCAACTTTCAACTAAAAAAACCTTTTGACTTTGGAAAAATCCAATATCAAAAGGTTTATTTTTTTATTATAATTCGTTTCTGCCTTCTAAAGCTCTTGCAAGTGTAACTTCGTCTGCAAACTCTAAGTCTGCTCCAACTGGTATACCGTATGCAAGTCTAGTAACTTTCACTCCTAAAGGTTTTAAAAGTTTTGACATATAAATAGCTGTCGCCTCTCCCTCAACTGTAGGGTTTGTCGCCATAATAATCTCTTTTATTTCATCATCTTTAGAAACTCTACTCATAAGCTCTTTTATGTGCAGTTGGTCTGGTCCTATTCCATTTAAAGGAGATATTGAGCCGTGTAAAACGTGATACATTGCATGAAATTCGCCTGTTTTTTCAAGTGCTATTACGTCTTTTGGGTCTTCTACAACGCAAATTACATTTTTCTCACGCTTTAAGTCGCCACATACATTACAAACATCTTTATCTGTAAAATTACAACAAATTTTGCAATAATGTATTTGCTCATGAGCTTTTACAATAGCATCTGCAAAGTCAATAGCCTGTTGCTTTGGCATTTTTAATACATGATATGCAAGTCTTTGAGCCGTTTTGCTACCGATACCTGGTAATCTTTCAAACTGCTCTGTTAATCTTGCAAGAGGAGGTGTATTATATTTAGCCATTAAAATAGTCCTGGCATATTTATACCGCCTGAAATTTTATCCATTGTTTGTTCTTTATCGTCAGCCGCTGTTCTTAAAGCTTCGTTTACTGCTGCAATAATTAAATCTGATAACATTTCAACGTCTTCTGGGTCTACAACTTCTGGTTTAATATCTATAGATTTTACTTCCATATCACCAGTTACAACAACATTTACCGCTGCCCCACCTGAAGTTGCAGTATATTCTTTTTGTGATAACTCTTTTGATGCAACGTCCATTTCTTCTTGCATTTTTTGAGCTTGTTTAGCTAATTGTTGTAGGTTATTTGCCCCACCGTTTCCATATCCTTTTGGTAATCTTGCTTTCATAATGTTTTAACCTCTTTCGCTTTTTTATATTATTTGTTAATTCTCTTGATTTAGAGTTACACCGCTTTTTAATAAATTGCTTGTAAATATATCTAATTCTGATTGAGATAATATTTTGTCATTTTGTACATTACGCAATTTTATACTATAATATCTACCTGTTACTTGTTTTAATGCTTGTACTAATGCATCTTTATTAGATGTTTCTTCTAGTAACGTAATTCCAATTTTTTTATCTGTATCTATAATTATTTCATTTTCACTTAAATAAGCTTTTGAACCGTTTAACGCATGGGCTAAAGTACAAGTGTTTTTCATTAAAATATCTAACACTTCCGAAAACTGGTCAAACTCTTGCAAATTATCTTCAACTTTTAAAGTATTTTCTTCTACTTTCTCTTTTTTATCGCTTTTAACTTCTTCTATAATTTCATCTTTTTTTTTATCTTCTTCTATTATATCATCTTTTTTTTTTGCAGTTATTTCGTCAATGTTAATATTTACTAAATTTTCAAGCCCATTTTTTAAATTTCTTTCAAGAGTAGCTACTCTACTAAGTAGTGCCTCCATGCTATCATCAAATTTAGGTGAGCAAATTTTAATAAATGTAACTTCTGTTTCTATCCTTTTATTTGCACCTTTTGAAATTTTTTCAATAGCCATTTGTAGCTTGTCCATAGCATGAATAACTTCATTTAGTGTAATATTATCTGCTTGATTTTTTACTTTTTGATACTTCTCATCACTCATTATAATAAGACTGCGTGCATTGTTCATGCTTTTTATAACCATTATATCACGTAGATAAATGATTATTTCTTCATTAAACTTTACCATATCTTTTGATGTTACGTGTAAATCATTTATAATTTGCAAAGCCTTTGTGCAGTCCTTATTTTTTATAGCTTCAATTGTGTTATATAAATATTCACTGCTTGCAAGCCCTGTAACTTGCCTTACAACTTCGCTTGTAATTTCACGGTCACCACTAACACATCTATCAAGTATTGATAAAGCATCTCTCAACGCACCGTCTGAAAGTGACGCTATAAGCATAGCTACATCGTTATCAAGTAAAGTTTGTTCCTCTTTTGCAATATATTCAAGCCTACTTGCAATGTCAAAAACTGATATCTTATTAAAATCAAAACGTTGACAACGTGAAAGAATTGTTGCAGGTATTTTGTGAACTTCTGTTGTTGCTAATATAAAAACAACGTGGCTTGACGGTTCTTCAAGCGTTTTTAAAAGTGCGTTAAACGCTCCTATTGAAAGCATATGCACTTCATCTATAATATAAACTCTATATTTTGCTTTTGTTGGTGCAAAAATAGACTCTTCTATTATCTGCCTTATATTTTCTACGCTGTTATTACTTGCAGCATCTATTTCAAGTACATCTAAAATGCTTGCTTTTTCTATACCTTTGCAATTTTCACATTCACAACATGGGTTACCATTTTGAAGATTTAAACAGTTTACAGCTTTTGCAAATATTTTTGCACACGTAGTCTTACCAGTACCTCTTGAACCTGTAAACAAGTAAGCATGGTTTACCCTATCTGTTAAAAGCTCGTTTTTCAAAGTTGTTGTTATATGCTCTTGACCGCATACATCATCAAATATATGTGGACGCCATTTTCTATACAATACTTGATACATATAACAAAACCCTTTCCTATTTCTAAAAATTAAAAACAGCAATTTTGAACTTATACATTATATATATTTGTGAACGGCAAACTTACTGTATCGCATCATGAAGTCCGCTTAATGCTGCTCGGTTCCCCGCCTGACATAGTTCACGGTACACAATCGTACAGGGCCTGCCGCTCACAAATATAAACAAATATAATTCTTATTGCTGTTTGTTTTACCTGACGACTTTTAACATTATACTATATCATTTTTAAAAAATCAATAGTTAATTTTAAAGTCGTAAATTATAATTTTACAAAATGTCATATACTTATTATATAAGTAAAAAATAACTGCATAAATAATTGTATTTTTTGTTTATATATGATATACTAGTTGTAATAAATCGGAATAATTATTTATATTTTAATAGGTGGAGGGTATATATGAGTTATATAGAATTTAGCGAAGTTAAAAAAATATACCACGTAGGGCAAGTTGATATAAATGCTTTAGATGGTGCAAGCTTTAATATAAACAAAGGCGAATTTGTAATTGTAGCTGGTGAGTCAGGTGCTGGCAAAAGTACTATCTTAAACATACTAGGTGGAATGGACACTGTAAGCTATGGTGATGTTATTGTAGACGGAAAATATATCAGCAAATCAAACAATAAAGAGCTTACAAAGTACAGACGACATGACATAGGGTTTGTCTTTCAATTTTATAATTTAGTTCAAAATTTAACAGCAATTGAAAATGTAGAACTTGCAACACAAATTGCAAAAAATCCTTTTAACGTAGACGAAATATTAAATTTAGTAGGTTTAAGCGATAGAATAAACAACTTTCCATCTCAATTATCAGGCGGTGAGCAACAAAGAGTTGCAATTGCTAGAGCTTTAGCGAAAAATCCTAAATTATTACTATGCGACGAGCCTACTGGTGCATTAGATTATATTACAGGCAAACAAATTTTAAAGCTTTTGCAAGAAAGTTGCAAAAAATACAATATGACCGTTATTCTAATAACACATAATTTATCGATATGCCCAATTGGCGACAAAGTTATAAAAGTTAAAAGTGGCAAAATTATGTCGGTTAGTATAAATGATAACCCAAAATCTGCCGACGAAATAGAATGGTAATTTTTTATTAGCGAGGGATAATTTATGAAGTATATAACATTATTCAAGAGTTTGTACAGAGAATTTTTGAAAACTTTTTTAAGATTTTTCTCAATTTTTGCAATAACATTATTAGGTGTGTCTTCTTACGTTGGAATTGCCTCAACAGGTCCTGATATGATTTTAACTGCAAATACATATTTTGACGATTACAAGCTTGCAGATTACAGGCTATTATCAACGCAAGGTTTTACGCAAGATGATATTAATGTTCTTAATGAAAATGGCGATTACTCTGTAGTTATGGCAGGATATGGCGTTGATGTTTTAATAGAAAATAACCCTGTAAGGCTTCACAGTATACCTAATGATGAAAGCGATATAAATAAAATTGACCTTTTAGACGGTCGTATGCCTGAAAACGACAACGAAATTTTGGCAGACTCAGAGTCGCAAAGCAAAATAGGCGACAAAATAACTATTTCAAATAATAACAGCGAACAAACACTTGAGCTACTTCACGAAAAAGAATTTACAGTAGTAGGTATTGTTCAATGGCCTTATTACATTTATCTAACAAGAGGGTACACAAATATTGGCGATGGACAATTAGACAGTTTTTATCTAGTGCCACAAGACGCTTTTTCTTCTCCTTATTATCTTGAAGTTTTCTTGCGTGAGAAAAAACTAGAAGGACTAGACACTTTTTCAAATGAATATAAGACACTACAAGACGAAGGTGTAAAAAATTTAGAAGAAATTGCATATACACAAACTCAATTAAGATATGATAATTTATTAAAAGAAATTGAAGAGCAACAAAAACTGATGCTTGAAAATTCTGCATTACACGGCGAAATTTTACAAGAAAATTCAAACGAGAGTAACATAGAACAGCAAATCCCAGAACCTCAAAAAGCACAATGGATTATACAAAACAGAAGCGACCAACCAGGCTTTAACAGTTACTATGCAAGTATAGAAAGATTAGAGCAACTTTCTGTAGTATTTCCGCTATTTTTCTTTTTAGTTGCAACTTTAATTTGTTTAACTACTATGACTAGAATGGTAGACGAAAAACGCCAAAAAATGGGTCTACTAAAAGCACTAGGTTACACAAATAAAAGTATTGCATTAGAATACTTATTTTACGGTATTTTCGCAAGTTTTTTAGGTGCTTTAGCAGGTGGTTTAATCGGCACAACTGTTTTCCCTTTAACCATATGGCACAGCTATGATATATTATGTAATATGCCAAGCATAATATTATCTATTCACCCTATAATATTCCCTTTAAGTATATTAGTAGCAGTGACTTGTATTACAGTTGCAACTCTAGTAGCTTGTATAGGAGAGCTTAAAAGCGTTCCATCTTCATTAATGCAACCTAAAGCACCTAAAATAGGAAAAAAAATATTGCTAGAACGTGTAAAACCAATTTGGAAAAACTTTAACTTCATACAAAAAATTACAGCACGTAATATATTCCGCTATAAAAAACGTTTGTATATGACAGTATTAGGTGTGGCTGGTTGTACCGCCTTACTGCTTGCAGGGTTTGGTTTAGGCGACTCTATCAACAAAGTAATGCCACTACAATTTGAAGATATTTTCAATTACGATGCAAGCATTTTACTTTCTTCAACTGATAACAACGACGAGACCAACACTTTAAACGATTTAGGAGAAAGCTTATACGTGCATAATCAAGCTATAACTTTAAATTTTGGCGATAAATCAAGCCAGTCAGCTTACGTATATTTAATAGTGCCTAAAAACAACGAAACTATAAATAATTTTATCAATCTTAAAGATGTAGAAAGTAGTTCTACAATAAATTTAGATGATGACAATGGTATTATAATAACTGAAAAAATAGCCAACATAATTTCAGCAAACGTTGGCGACCGCATAACAATACATTATAAAGATAAAGAACTTAAAAACGTTTTAATCACCGATATAACACAAAATTACTTTAATCATTATGTATATATGACATCAAACTTATTTAAAGATTTAACAGACAGTAAAGCAACTTACGAAACTGTATTATTTAAATCAAACGATGACATAACAAAAGATGCAAATAGCATTATAGAAAGCGACAATGTAAACGGAATTATAATTAACAATGAAATAGAAAAAGAAATGTATGATATGATGCAAGGGCTTAATTCTTTAGTAATTTTATCTGTAGTATCTGCTATACTACTTGCAGTTGTTGTTATGTATAATTTGATTAATTTAAACATTACTGAACGCACAAGAGAAATTGCAACATTAAAAGTTTTAGGATTTAATAAAAGAGAGTTTTTATCTTACATTTACCGTGAAAGTTTTTACTTATCTATCGCAGGTATAGCACTAGGAATTTTACTAGGCGTATTCCTTTTAGATATAATGTTAAAAACGGCTGAAATAACTGATTTATTATTTATACATTATATAGCTCCACAAAGCTATGTTTTATCTATAATATTTACTATAGCCTCTGTTTTATTAGTTGATTTACTAGTTTTAAAAAGGCTTTTAAATATAAAATGTACTGACAGCCTAAACTCCAATGAATAAACGAGGTAACCACATGAAAGTAATTCAATTTAGTACCGAAAAAAAATGGGTAGACAAATTCCTAAAACTACCTAAATCGCTTTACACAGACGATAAACTCACCAATAGTTACAAGCAAGAAAAAAATATACTACTAAAAAAACACACCTTGTCGCACTACTTTTCTATAACTCCTCTTTTGATAATTGATGAAAAAGAGAAACCACTAGCACGCCTAATAATTGCATTTTATGAAAATGACGAGAATGCGTATTTAGGATATTTTGAGTGTATAGACGATTTAAAAGTAGCTAAATTATTATTTGAAAGTGCCGAGAACTACTGCAAAAAAAATAATAAGAACACAATTATAGGACCTGTTGATGCAAGCGTTTGGATAAAGTATCGTCTTAAAATAAATAATTTTAACATCCCATACACAAACGAGCCATACAACAAAGATTATTACTACAAATTATTTTTAGATAATGACTATATTGTACGCAATCATTTCATTTCAAACATTTATCCTAAAACAGATAGCAAAAGCGAAAACCCAAAAGCACAAAAACGCTTAGCACAAAAAATAGAACAAGGATATATTATAAAAAGTCCTGACCCTAAAAAAATAAATGAACATATAAAAGAACTATATAGCCTATATGTTGAGCTTTTTAATAAATTTCCTCTATTTAAAATGATTACACCAGATGAGTTTTCTGCACTACTTAAAAAGTTAAGCACAGTAAGTGATGTTTCTATGATAAAAGCGGCGTACTTTAATGATGAGCTTGTAGGTTTTTTAATAAGCTTACCAAATTACGGCTCAAATATCTGCGGTAATTTAAACTTAAAGAAACTTAAAAATATTATGAAATTAAAGAAAAATGCAGACGAATTTATTTTGCTTTACTTAGGAGTTAAAAAAGGCCATGCCGGATTAGGTCTTGCGATGACTCAACTTATAGTAGACGAAATGATTAAAAGAGAAATTAAAATTATAGGTGCATTAATTCAAGATGGAAAAGTTACAGGTAATTACTTTTCAAATTGCATTGTAGATGTAAACGAATACGTATTACTACATAAGCCATTGTAACTTTTACAAAAATTTGAAAAAGCAAAAAAATGTTATGATACAATAGATAGGTAACAAATAAAAATAGAAAATAGACTC
>CAYJFG010000071.1:0-10821 GCA_964369305.1 uncultured Eubacteriales bacterium | reverse complement strand
AAAGCAAATTACATATAATATTTTATAGCATCTTTCTGCTTACTAATTTTAAAGGGAGAAAGTTTTATGATTAACGCTTTATTTGTAGAAAAACTACCAATTTTAGATAAAAATATTCCATCATATTCTGGAATAGCATATGATGGAAAACTAATTTATTTAATTTCTGAAAAATGCAAAATTATTTCTATATATGATGTAGATTTCAATTTTATAAAATACATACCTTTTAAAAATAATTACATAGATTTATGTTATGATTTTATAGAAAATTGCTTTTGGGCAATTTCAAGTAACTACAAACTTTATAAGCTTGATTACGCTACTTTTTGCGAAATAGATTATATAGATATCTCATGTTCTAGTTATGAAAATATATTAAGTATTGATTTTAGCGATAATAATTTTTTAATGATGACACAATCTAAATTTTCAATTTGCAATAAAAGCGGTATGATTTTAAACGAAATTATCGGAGCTAACAACGAATTTAACAACGCTATATGCCAAAACGATAAATTAATATTTAAAATTTCAACACATATGGAATGTTGTATATCTACAATTAAAGCTTTTGATGTAAACTATTCAGATGAGTTTATAACTTGTCTACCAAAAAATTTTATTGCTACAGGTTCCGTCTTTTGCAATTTAAATTCGCAAAATACCCTTTTCGTACTATCTAAAAAAAATAATATGTACCCTTATATTTTGAAATACGCAATTGTAAATTCAAATGACTTGACTACTTATTCCGAAATATTTATAGAATAAAAAAACAAAAGAGTAGGTATACATAATTAAATGTATAAGCTACTCTTTATTTTATGTAAATAATTTTTAATCTACACCAAAAACTCCACTATTACGTGAAATGTTACCGCCGTCAATTTCAGGTACTACTTCTGGGTCAATTGGACCACCTGAAACTTCTACTAAGAATTTGTTTTAAAAACAACTTTTTTAAGCTCTGGTAGCTCGAAAGCAATTTTTTGATTACTCATAATTATTATCCTCCTAAAAAAATATTTGATAACGTATATATAACATATACGTAAGTGCAAGGCTATCTGCTGTGAAAACTCTTAATTGATATAATATATCAACTAATATATAGGTATTATAACATATATCTTTTGAAATTTCAATATGTTTTTTAAAGTAATTATTTACTTTCGATACAAAATTTCTCAATTTTTATTGAATTTAAACGAAATAATCGCATTTTTTTGAAATCACAATATTTCTAAATGTATCTTATCATTTTCTGCTGTTAAATGTATTCCTATAATTTCACCTTCTCTTCTTGAAATTATAGCTTGTGCTATTTCATCTTCTGCTTCTTTTCGTATAATATTTCTTAAATCTCTTGCACCGCTTTCGCCGTTAAAAGCACTTTTTGAAAAATATTTTGTAGCATCTTCATCATAAGTAAATTTAATGCCTTTTTCTCCTAATGTTTCTATATATTCATTAAGCATTAGTTTTGCGATACCATTATAATCATCTTGAGTAAGGCTATCAAACACTATAACTTCATCAATCCTTGCAATAAATTCTGGGCGTAAAAACTCTGAAAGTGCTTTTCTAGCTTTTTCTTTCTTAATTTCTCCTTCAGTTTTTCCAAAACCTATTGAACCCTCTTTTTTATTGCTACCTGCATTTGATGTCATTATTATTACTGTATTTTCAAAATTAACTACCCTACCATGCGAATCAGTAATTTTTCCTTCATCAAGAATTTGCAACAAAATATTCATAACATCTGGGTGTGCTTTTTCTATTTCATCAAGTAAAATTACAGAATATGGGCGTCTTCTTACTTTTTCAGTAACTTGACCTGCTTCGTCGTATCCCACATATCCTGGAGGCGAACCTATAATTTTTGAAACTGAGTGTTTTTCCATAAATTCTGACATATCTAGTCTTATAAGTGTTTCTGGTGTGTCGAATAATTCGCTTGATAATACTTTTACAAGTTCTGTTTTTCCAACACCTGTAGGACCTACAAATATAAATGACGCTGGTCTTCTTCTAGGGCTTATTTGAACCCTACTCCTTCTTATAGCTGCCGAAACACTGCTTACTGCTTCGTCTTGACCTATAAGTTTTTCTTTTAACTTATCTTCAATGTTTGCAAGTTTAGTAAGCTCATTTTCTTCAATTCTTGCAGCAGGTATTCCAGTCCAAAGTTCAATTACGTGTGAAATGTCTGCTTGTTCAACAAATTGATCTATTGCAAGTGGCTCAATTTCTTTGATTTTGCTTTCTAGTTTTAAAATATCGCCTTTAATTTTTGCTACTAATTCAAAGTCTATTCCATCAGGGTCGCTTGTTAATTCTTCTTCTTTAAATTTAAGTTCTAAATTTTCTTGTTGGAGTTTGTCGTACTCCTCCATATGTTTATTTCTAAGTGCTGCACTTGCACAAGCTTCGTCTAGTAAGTCTATTGCTTTATCTGGTAAAAATCTATCTGTAATATATCTTTCTGATAATACTACTGCTTTTCTTATTATCATGTCATCAACTTTAACACGGTGATGCATTTCGTAATATTTTTTTACACCTATTAAAACATCTATAGTATCCATAATTGAAGGTTCTGCAACTGTTACTGGTTGAAAGCGTCTTTCAAGTGCTGAGTCTTTTTCAATATATTTTCTATACTCATTAAAAGTTGTTGCACCAATTACTTGCAATTCACCTCTTGAAAGTGATGGTTTTAAGATGTTTGCTGCATTCATAGTCCCCTCAGAGTCACCAGTTCCTACTAAATTATGAACCTCGTCTATAAATAAAATAATATTTCCGCAAGCTTTTACTTCTTCTGTAAGACCTTTAATTCTACTTTCAAATTGTCCTCTAAATTGAGTGCCTGCGATTAATGCTGTTAAATCTAATAGTTGAACTTCTTTATTTTTAAGCCTTTGTGGCACATTTCCTTGTGCTATTCTTAATGCAAGCCCCTCTGCAATTGCTGTTTTACCAACACCTGGTTCACCTATTAAACAAGGATTATTTTTTGAACGTCTACTTAAAATTTGTATTACCCTTGCAATTTCTTTATCTCTACCAATTACTACGTCCATGTTGCCGTCTCTAGCTTTTTTAGTTAAGTTATAGCAATATGCATCTATATGTTTATATTTAGGTTTTTTATCACCTTTGTTTTTTGCTTGTTTTTTATCTTCTTTTTCATTCGCTGAATTATTACTGCTTGAAAACATATTTTTCATAAAAGGGAATGTAGGAGCTCCACCTGCTGAGAATGCATCTCCGTCTTTTTCTTCCATGTCTGGTAGTTCGCTTAAATCTCCGCCCATCATTTCTTGGAAATTTGGTAATTCGCCGTTTTCGCTCATTTCCATAAATGTGTCCATTTGCTCTTGCATAGCTCCTAGGTCTTCGTCTGAAATACCCATTTTATTCATTATATCTGTAACTGGTTTTATTCCTAATTCTTTTGCACATACAAGGCAATAACCTTGTGTATCTTCGCTTTGTGCATTTGTTGAAACAAAAACAACGGCTGGTCTTTTTTTACATTTAACACAAACCATAATATTCTCCTTTAAAGTCTAATTCTTATTTATTTTATTTTCTTTCACAACTTTTAAAAATATCATTGCATATTTAACTACAGCAAATAACATTGAAATTGTAGTTAATATAAGCAATATTAAAATAGTTGTTGAGAAGTTGTATTCTTTACCTACATCAACGTATATTTCTAAAACCACAATGGTTATCATAGAAAAATAGAAAATAACTGTTGCTAATTTTCCGTACCATCTTGCGGCTATCGGCGGTATATTTTTAATTGCTAAATATGTTCCACCTATTATCATTAAAATATCTTTGATTAGTAACATTATAACTAATGGTAAAATTTGTGGTAAAATTAGAGTTACACATACCAAAACAGCAATTAAAGTTAATTTATCAGCGATTGGGTCAAGCATTTTTCCAAGCTCTGTAACTTGATTTAGCTTTCTTGCAATTGAGCCGTCTACAAGGTCACTTAACCCTGAAATAACCAGCATAACGCCTGCCAATATATAATCTCCCTTTAAAAAAAAGATAACAAATGGCACAATGATTATTATTCTTAAAAAAGAAATAATATTTGGTATTGTAAAAATCTTATTTAAATCTTTTTCGATATACATGGAAAAACCTTTCTATCTATTTTAAATTAATATGTTAATAAAAATGAATTTGGAATTATTGCATATATATGTTTAAATACTATTGTATCTTCAATAGCTTGTGGATTTAGTATAGCTTGTGATATTTGAGCATCTATATAAGGTACAAATATTTTTATAACAAATACAAGCCCCATTACAATCACTAAACCTATTGCTACTCCAAAAACGCCACCTAAAATTCTATCTGCACCATTAATTACTGGTAATTTTACTATTTTAGATATTAATTTATCTAAAAGTTTCAAAAGCAAAGATACTATAATGTAAATTAATAGTATGCAAATTGCTGATAAAATTAAAACTATAACTGGTGAGATAGTACTTTCAATATTATTTGCAAGCCCTTGTGAGCTATTAGTATCGCTAGAAATACTGCTAGTATCAATTCCAAAATTAGGTAATAAATTTATAATAAAATTTGGCACTTGATTTAATGCGTTTTCAATTTCGTCTAAATGACCACCAGACGCATCATTTATAGCTTTTTCCATATCGCTAATTAAATTCGTTTTTATAAAACTTTCGTAAATAGCTTGTGCTGCTAGTTGCCCTAGTAGTATTGAAACTACAACAGCAACTATAGTTTTTATTAAGCTAAATAATGTTTTTGCCATTCCATTTTTTAAGCCTATTAATAAAAAAATTAAAATTATTGCTACAACCGATATATCTAAAATAATACTCATATCTTCACTCCTTTTATTAAAGTACAATATAACATATTTTATACAAAAAAACAATTAACAATTTATAAATATTTAAAAGGTTATGTATCTTAACTCATTTGTACCTAAAATATATGCCGAATTTTCATTGTCAAGACATATAGCTTTTGTTCCTTCGCCTGATTGCACCGTATTAACTAAATAATTACTTTTATCATATAAGTATATTACGTCATTACTCAAAAGTGCAACTCTATTTCCATCAAGAGAGATATCACTTACTTTGTAATCTACAACTAATTCTTCGTTTTTAATAATATCTTCACTGATATAAATTATTTTGCTTTCTTTGTCTTTAGTACTGTTTGTAGAAATTGCGATACCATTGTATTTATCTATTTCATAGGAGATTAACTCTCTTTGGTCATAATTTATCTTAGTTATTTCTAAGTTAGAGTCTATTAAAATAAGTTCTTTATCACCAACTGCTACAATATTTCCATTATCAAAATACGCAATTTCTAATATCAAATTTTCTTCTAATTCTATAATTTTTAGCGGTTCTTCCTCATGAAAATCTAAAATGTATAATGTGCTTTTCAAAATACCATCTTCAGAGTTTATACAAGCTACTGTTGCTTTATTACTATCCTCGTTTATAGCAAATACGCTAGCATAATCTACTGAAAAATAATATGCATATACTTTATTGTTTTGATTATCAAAAACTTCTAAGTTAGTTAAATAATCTTGTGATTTTGTAAGAAGTCCATACGTACCACTATCATTTATTTTTGCATCGTAAATAATATCCTCTGTATTATTTTCATAAACTACACTTTTGCTTGTATGTATTTTATAGCCCGTGCCACCTAAATTATAATGCAGTGCATAATCGCCACCAATTTCAAGCACTGGGGTTGAGTAACTATTTTGTCTATCTATAAGTTTTATTCCACTATTATTAAGCGAGATAAGCGACGTATCACTTACATAACTAAACGTATTACCCCACAACTTTACATTTTCTTTCATAATAGAACTGCCAATTATACTTGCTGGAAATCCGCTTTCTTCACCAATTGGCGTATTATTTTGTAAGTTTGATGGTAAATTTGTAGGAGATATAACATTCCATACACTTGCAATTACTACTGCTATTACGCAAACTGCTATTATTATTATAACTGTTTTAGTTTTTTTATTTATAGTCATTATTTTTTCTTTATTGATATTTAACATCGCTATAAAGCACCTCAATAATTAACTTTATTTAAATATAGTCCATGTGCTGGAGCTGTTGGCCCTGCAAGTGATCTATCTTTTGCGTTAATAATACTTTCTATTTCATCTACACCTATTTTACCTTGTGCAACTTTTAGCATAGTACCTACCATAATTCTTACCATATTGTATAAAAAACCGTCAGCTTCTACTCGTATTCTTACAAGGCTACCATCTCTAATTACTGTAAAATGATTTACTGTTCTTGTAAAATCTCCTCTTTCTCTTTCGTCTAGAGTGCAAAAAGAAGTAAAGTCATGAGTGCCAACAAAGGCTTGACCTGCTTTATTTAATAAATCTACATCTAACTCATATTTATAATGCAAAGCATAATCATGGTAAAATGGGTTTCTGTAATGATTATTCCATATTAAATATTCATACTCTTTACTTTTGCAAGTGTAACGAGCGTGAAAATCATTAGGTACATCTTTACTTACCATTGCGGCTATATCTACTGGTAAAAACCTATTCAAAGCACCTTTTAGTTTATCTGCTTGTATATTATGTCTTGTCATAATATTTAAGCAATATACGTTAGCATGAACGCCTGCATCTGTTCTGCTACACCCTTTAATTTCGTAGTCTGAATCTATGATATTGTCAAGTGCTGTTTGTAAAACTTCTTGAATTGTAACTGCATTATTTTGAATTTGCCAACCATGATAATTTGTACCATTAAAAGTTAATTCTACATATATATTTCTCATCTTACTGTTTCTGCCATCACCGAATTGCATAATATCACTCCTATAATTAAAATTATTGAACCTATAATAACGTATATATCTCTATTTGAAATTTTAAAGCTTTTTAACCTTGTTCTATTGTCGCCACCTGTATAACATCTACATTCCATAGCTGTTGCAAGTTCGTACGCTCGTCTAAAAGCTGAAACAAAAAGCGGTATTAAAATTGGTATTAACGCTTTAACTCTCTGCATTAAATTACCACTTTCAAAATCTGCCCCACGAGCTTTTTGTGCATTCATAATTTTGTCTGTTTCTTCAAGTAATGTTGGTACAAATCTTAAAGCTATTGACATCATCATAGCAATTTCATGCACTTTAATTTTAAATATTTTTAATGGTTTCATTAGACATTCAAGTGCATACGTTAAGTCAGTAGGCGACGTTGTAAATGTCAAAACCGAGCTAAATATAATTAGCGAAACTATTCTAACTGTAATAAATATTGCATTATTAACGCCTGCAAGTGTTATTTTAAAAATCCAAAACTGAGCTATTGGCTCGCCTTGTCCATAAAATAAATTTAAAACAGAAGAAAAAATAATTACAAAAATAATTACTTTCATACTTTTTAAATACGTTTTTACTGGAATTTTTGTCATAAGCATTATAGCTATTACAAACACTGTAGTAAATGCAAGTGCTAAATAATTGTATGTAAAAAATACAATTATCATAAATGCTATTAATACTACTATTTTAACACGTGGGTCAGTTTTATGAATTATCGATTTACCAGGGATAAACTGCCCTAACGCAATATCTCTTACCATTTACATACCTTCTTTTTTATTTTTAAGACTGTTTTTTAAATCAACAAACACCGATAATGCTTGTTCAACTGTAAGTATACCGTCTGGTATACTGTAACCTTTATTTTTAAGCAATGACATAACTCTAGTTATTTGAGGAACTTTTAATCCCATTTTAGAAAGCTCGTCGCCTCTTGCAAAAACATTTTCTGTTTTATCAAACATAACCGCTTGCCCTTTATTCATAACTAAAATTTTATCAGCAACTCTTGCTATATCTTCCATGCTGTGTGAAACTAGAAAAATCGTGTTTCCTCTTTTTTTATGGTATTCTACAATTTGTGCAAGTAGCACATCACGCCCATTTGGGTCAAGTCCTGCTGTTGGTTCATCTAAAATCAAAATATTAGGGTCCATAGCAATAACACCTGCTATTGCTGCTCTTCTTTTTTCACCACCTGATAACTCGAAAGGTGATTTTTTTAATAACTCATCTTTAAGCCCTGTAAATTTAGCGGCTTTAATTGTTCTTTTTGTTATTTCATCTTGCGATAGTCCCATGTTTTTAGGCCCAAACGCTATATCTTTTTCTACTGTTTCCTCAAATAATTGATATTCTGGATATTGAAATACTAAACCTATTTCAAACCTTATATTTCTAATTTTTTTAGGATTTTCCCATATATCTAAGCCATTTAAAATTACTTTTCCGTCTGTAGGCTTTATTAGACCATTAAGCATTTGAAGTAGTGTTGATTTTCCACTGCCTGTATGCCCTATTATGCCTATAAACTCACCTTTTTCAATAGATATTGTAACATTATCTACGGCTTTCTTTTCAAAAGGAGTATTAACACCGTAAGTAAATGAGAGGTTTTCAGTTTTTAAAATTGCCATAAAAAATTGTTACTCCTTTTTATTCACTCAGTAAGTTTAATAACTCGTCTAAACATTCGTTTTCATCTAGTGGGATTTTTGAAACATTATATCCCATAGCCCTTAAATCATAGATAAATTTTGTAGCTTGCGGAACATCTAACTTATGCTTTTTTATAAGTTCTACCTGAGAAAATACGTCTTGTGGTTTTCCATCAATTATAATTTTCCCTTTATCCATAACAATAACCCTATTCGCAAGGACTGCCTCGTCCATATAGTGAGTAATTAAAATTACTGTTATTCCTTTTTCTTCATTTAATTTCTTTATAGTCTTTAATACTTCTTGTCGCCCTTGTGGGTCAAGCATTGCAGTAGGTTCATCAAGCACTATACAATCTGGTAACATTGCTATAATACCTGCAATTGCTACTCTTTGTTTTTGTCCGCCTGATAATTTATGAGGTGCGTGGTGTCTGTACTCATACATATCGACAGCATTAAGTGCATCATCTACTCTTTTTCTAATTTCATCTTGTGGTACTCCTAAATTTTCAGGACCAAACGCTACATCTTCTTCTACAATACTTGCAACTAATTGATTATCTGGATTTTGCAGTACAAGACCTACTTTTCTTCTAACATCGTAACGTTTTTCTTCGTCTGATGTATCTATTCCATCTACATAAATTTTACCGCTTTGAGGTAAATTCAGTGCATTAAATAATTTTGCCATTGTAGATTTACCACTGCCGTTATGACCTAGCAGTGCTACAAAATCTCCTTTTTTTATATCAAAAGAAACGTTATTTATTACATTTAATGCAATTTCTTGTCCGTCCTCTAAGTCTATAAAATATCCAAATGTAACATCTTCTACTTTTATAAAGCTTTCCATTTTTCAAACCCTTTGTTAAATTATTAATCTAAACTTTGCCAAATTGCTGTTGAACCACACGGCAAAACAAGTCCTGTTTGACTAACTGGTAGTCCTATTTCATCGCTTGAAACTTCGCCACCAAATTTCTCACATAATGCAGTGCTTAGTAGATACTGCATAACTGCTGGTGATAAACCAGTTGTGTATGAATTTAAAATAAAAAATAGTGGCTTTTCGCTTAATACTTGCATACATAAATTTAAAAGAGAGAATAGCTGGTCTTCTAGCTTCCAAACTTCTCCTGTAGGTCCTCGCCCGTATGACGGTGGATCCATTATAATAGCGTCGTACTTGTTGCCTCTTCTGATTTCTCTTTGAACAAACTTAATACAGTCGTCTACTATCCATCTTACTGGTTTTTCTCTAAGTCCTGAAATTTGTGCATTTTCTTTAGCCCACTGCACCATACCTTTTGATGCATCAACATGGCAAACTGATGCTCCTGCATTAAGACACGCTAAAGTTGCACCACCTGTATATGCAAATAGATTTAATACTTTAATTTCTTTTTTGCTTTTACGTATCTTTTTATCTACAAAGTCCCAGTTTATTGCTTGTTCTGGGAAAATTCCTACGTGCTTAAATCCCATAGGTTTTAAATTGAACTTTATATCTTTATAGTTAATGCTCCATACCTCTTTATGTTTTTTGAATACTTCCCATCTACCACCGCCCGAACTACTGCGGTGGTATTTAGCATGGGCATTTTTCCACAGAGGATTTATGCGTTTAGTATCCCAAATTATTTGTGGGTCTGGTCTTATAAGTATAATATCTCCAAAACGCTCTAGTTTTTCGCCATTTGAACAGTCTATTAACTCATAATCTTCCCATAAGGGTTTACGCATATTTTAACACCTCGCTTTAATTTTAAGATAATCTCTCTTTTACTACTTGTGCAATTGAATTTGCATATTTCTCAATAACATTTTCGTCTTTTGCTTCTATCATTACTCTTACTAGTGGCTCTGTACCAGACATTCTTACTAAAACACGTCCGTCGTCCCCTAATAACTCTTTTACTCTGTCAACTTCTTTTTTAATATATCTATCTGTATAGAAATGCACTTTGCCCTCATTAGTAACCCTTACATTTACAAGTGTTTGTGGGAAAGGTTTTACAAGCCCTGAAATTTCTGATAATTTTTTACCGCTTCTAGCAAGTAAGCTTAACAGTTGAACAGCTGTTAATTGTCCGTCGCCTGTTGTGGAATGTTCAAGGAATATTGCGTGTCCTGATTGCTCACCACCTATAATATATCCTTGTTGTAACATTTCTTCAAGTACGTATCTATCGCCTACTTTTGTAGCTACAAACTTAATTCCCTCTTGCTCGCAAAATTT
>CAYJFG010000070.1:0-11036 GCA_964369305.1 uncultured Eubacteriales bacterium | reverse complement strand
ACAATGGAGATAATACAGACGACAACAATGGAGATAATACAGACGACAACAATGGAGATAATACAGACGACAACAATGGAGATAATACAGACGACAACAATGGAGATAATACAGACGACAACAATGGCGACAACACAGACGATGGCGACAATAATACAAATAGTGACAATCCAGAAGAAATACCAGAAGTTGGAGATGAATTAGAGTTTTAATATAATAAACTATATAAAGTTAAAACTTTACAATAAAACGTACAGATGTAGGGCTTGTGGTTCTACTCTTGCCGAACACAACGCACAAAATACAAATTTTTGATGTAGGGACAACCATCTGTGGCAATATCACGAGCTTAAGAAAAAAGATAAAAAGATGTCAGTTATCAGTATCCATTCATCATAGAAAAAATACCTTTTATAAACAAAAAATCCGTAAGGATTTTCACATTCACTGTTTTTTAAATAAGTTTTCAAAAAATATTACGTTTATAATAAGCTTTAAATTAAATAAGTAACCACTAAAAACAGATTTTAAAATAATCTATTTTTAGTGGTTTTATTTTATAAATATTAAGTTGTTATTCTTCATTATTTTTATCTTTTTTTCTTAAAATCAAAATTAAACATATTGCAATTATAGTAGCAACTGAAAATCCTACAATAAACATTGTTATGTCATCGTCATGGTTTAAATCATTAATATTTAAAATGTTTAATTCACCATTTGTAGTGGTTTCTAATTCGTTGTTATTAGTAGGTAAATTATTTTCGCCCACAGATGGTGGCTCTTCTAAGTTATCGGTATTTTCAACTGCTACACCGTTTGAATAAGTTGTACTGCTAGAAACCTCGTCTTTAATTTCAATAGTATAATTTAATGCGTTACTTGTGTTTATAAATTCCTCTGTAATTATACCAGCTTGCTCAATGTCTATTAAAATATTTGTCTGATTAACTAGGCTTATTGGTGTAAAAGAAATTTCAACTACATTTTCAAGTGTGCTATTATTTATACCGCTATCGCTTAAAATCACAATTTTTAAATTTCCGTTTTCCTCGTGAAAATCAAGAGTTGTTCCTTTGTATTTCGTGGCAATTTCTATACCCTTAAGCTCTAGTATATCGCTTTCAAAATTTATATTTATTAATGCACCGCCCAAACTTTGTGAATTTGTATTTAAATTTATGTAAGCGGTAAATTTTTTGTCGTACTCAACTTGATTAGGTATTTCTAAATTGAAGTTTAACTGATTAGTGGCACTAAAAACGGTCAAAGAGGTATTTAGACATACAAAAATCACTAAAAATACTTTAAATATAAATTTAATTGTCGTTTTCATTTGTGTAACGCCTCTTTGCAAACTTTTTTTATTCGCTTATTTACAATGTTAAAATCTTCATTATCATATCTTAAATGGAAAGAATTGCTTAACATTTTAACTTTTACATTTTCGTTTCCGTCAAAGTATCTATGCGAGGAAATAGACACAATATCATCATTACTTGACTGATATACATACGATTTAACTTGTATGTTTTTTGCACTTTTCCTTATAATTCTTCCTTTGTGCGATACTTCTAAACCTCGTGGAATTAATCCAAAATAATCTAAAATGCTCTTAGGTGGTGAGCAACCACACGCATTTCTCATGTCTATCATGTCTTGATTATCGCTCTTTTTAAAAATCATTCTAAGTATATTTTTGCAAAAATTTGGTTTTAACCTTACTTTAAATGGAACAGCTAAAAGTATCAGCGACTTTATTTTTTTAGGATAAAGAAGGCTTTGCTCAATAGCAAAAAGTGTACCCATAGAATGTGCAATTATAATTATATTTTCATATTCTTTTATAAGTTCATCAAATTTGCTTTTTACGTCTTTTTCCCACTTTTTCATAGACGATTTTGAAAAATCTCTCATATCTTTTCCATGTCCGTCAAGAAGTAAGCCGTAAATTGAATACTGCTCTGGTATACTGTCAAAAAACGAACTAAAATAATGTGGAGTTTCTAAAAAGCCATGAATAAAAACAACTGCTGTTTTACTGTTTTCAGATATCCTTACAAACTCTTTATATTCCATAAAATCACCTCAAAATTTAAATTAAATCGCAAGTTTTATAAATGTTATACCCCTCATAATGGTAACTTGCGTCAATACCTTTCATATAAACATCTCTATCGTTTATATCAGGTGTAAGTGCGTTTTTTAAAATGTGCTTTATCTCAATATCTTTTATAGGACTTCTTTCCATTGCAAGTAGATAGTCGTTTTTATCCACACAACTCCAGTCTATGACCATTTTTATATTGTGCTTTAACATTAAATCAAGCCATATCCTTGTACTTCTTCCGTTGCCCTCACGAAATGGGTGTGCGATATTCATCTCAACATATTTTTCTATTATTTCATTAAATGTAGAGTGTGGTAAATTGTCAATATAGTTTATGGACGCATTTAGGTACATAACTGGTGCAAACCGAAAGTTGCCTTTTGCTATATTTACAGTGCGAACTTTTCCTGCAAAATTATAAATATCCTCAAATAAATACTTGTGGATATATGCTAAAAATGAAAACTTACCAACTTCCAAAGTATCTAATATACGGTCTTCAAATAGTTTATGTGCTTTAACTTTGCTGATTTTTTCTTCCGCTTTTGCAAGTTCAGTTTCCGTTTTAATTCCTAATTTATTTTCAAGCATAAACCTTTACCTCCGCACACATCATTATACATATATTATATATAAAATTAATATATTTTGCAACTAAAATCTTAAATTTTACGTAGCTGATGAAACATCTGTATGTTGTCTATTTTTCATTTTTTGCCAACTTATAAAGCCGTATATATCGTTTAAAAAGAACATTACAAAACATAAAACCATTGGCAAAAATGATATATCAGAAATTGAGGCGAATATCCATAAAACTATTAAAATTAAGTCGTTAAACATATAACCAACTGCATAAAGCGGACTTCTTAAAAATGAAAAGCTTGCCGCTATAAAACTAGTCGTTACAGATATTGTACTAACAGGCAAATTACTAGTACCCAACGCACCTAGCAAAAAATAAAATATTACAGTAACTGCAACACTCAGAAGAAGAACTGCTACAATTTTCTTTTTTGTAACGTCGCCTACTTTTACTTCTTTACTGTCGCCATACGGATTTTTAAGCCATGACGTTACAGTCATAATAGCCATTGGCATACTCATACATAAATACGTTATCATTTCGCCATAATATTTTAAATCCCACGACACAATAGAATATGTGATAGAAAATAGTATAAATATCATAGGTCCTAAAACATTACCTTTTGCAACAAATATTAAAGCAGATACGCCTACTATTGATGCAAAGTAAGTTAAATAATTTTTATCTTGTGGTGTTAAAAAAGATATTGTGATAACTAAAACAGATGTAAACCACAACAATTTTTCAAACTTTGTTAAACTTTTAATACTTGATATAACCATAAAAACCTCCAAAAAAAGCACCCGCTTACATATCTTCAAAGACCTAACGATATGTTGCGAATGCATTGCACTCCTACCCGGTGGCAGTATATTAACATTAATATATCAATTTATTTTAAATTTGTCAAGAATTAAAATAAAACAATTGACTTTTAAATTTACCAGTGATATAATTGCGATAATAAGAAAAAGCAATGACGGAACGAAAATTTTATAAAATGATTTTAGAGAGAAAACCCTTAGGCTGTAAGGTTTTTACATTTTTTAAATTTAAGCTACTCCGTGGCTACTATATGAAAGTATAGCGTATTTCGGCGATAACGAATTACAAGTGACGCATTAGCGTAATTTGGGTGGTACCGCAGGACTTTATGCTCTTGTCCCATTATCATGGGATAAGAGTTTTTATTTTTATTTTAAAAGGTGATTAATTATGAAATGGACAGGTTTAAACGAATTAAGAGAGAAATATTTAGAGTTTTTTGAAAGCAAAGGTCATTTAAGATTACCAAGCTATCCACTAGTACCTCAAGAGGATAAAAGCTTACTTTTAATCAACTCAGGAATGGCACCAATGAAGAAATTTTTTACAGGCGAAGTAACTCCACCACGTAAAAGGGTGACAACTTGCCAAAAATGTATACGTACTCCAGATATTGAGCGTGTTGGAATAACTGCAAGACACGGCACATATTTTGAGATGCTCGGCAACTTCTCATTTGGTGATTATTTTAAAAATGAAGCTACAGCATGGGCGTGGGAGTTCTTTACACAGGTTTTAGAAATACCTACAGAACTTCTTTATGTTTCAATTTATGAAAAAGACGACGAAGCTTTCGACATTTGGGCAAACAATGTAAAAGTAGACCCTACACATATTGTGCGTTTAGGTAAAGAAGACAACTTTTGGGAGCATGGTATAGGTCCTTGCGGTCCATGTTCTGAAATTTATTTTGATAGAGGAGAAAAACACGGTTGCGGTAGTGATACTTGTGCAGTTGGTTGCGAGTGTGATAGATATGTAGAAGTTTGGAACTTAGTATTTACGCAATTTGACAGCGACGGAAACAACAATTACACACCACTTGCAAACCCAAACATTGACACAGGTATGGGACTTGAACGTCTAGCGTGTGTTATGCAAGACGTTGATAACTTATTCTTAGTAGATACAGTAAAAGCGATACTTAATCATGTTGAAGAAATTACAGGCGTTAAGTACGGAACAGACGAAAAAAGCGACATATCAATACGTGTAATAACAGACCATATAAGAAGTACAACATTTATGATAAGTGATGGAGTTATGCCGTCAAACGAAGGTAGAGGATATGTACTTAGACGTTTACTTAGAAGAGCTGCACGTCACGGTAGGCTTTTAGGCGTAAAAGAAAAACCATTTTTATTTGAACTTTGCAAAACAGTTATAGAAGAAAATAAAAACGCATATTCTCAACTAGTTGAAAAGCAAGATTTTATCATTAAACTTATAAAAATAGAAGAAGAGAACTTTGCAAAAACTATTGACCAAGGTTTTGCTATTTTAAATGAAATTTTAGATAAAGGCGACGTAAATGAGCTATCAGGTGAAGATGCGTTTAAATTAAACGATACTTACGGTTTCCCAATAGATTTAACAAAAGAAATTTTAGCTGAAAAAGGTATTGTAGTAAATGAAAGCCGTTTTTATGAACTGCTACAAGAGCAAAAACAACGTGCAAAATCTGCTAGAAAAAGCGGTACAGAAGCATGGATTAGCGAAAATACAGACCTTTCAGACATAAGCGAAACACAATTTATGGGATATACAGAAAACGAAACTCAAAGCAAATTACTATCTATCATTAAAGATGGTAAAAGAGAAACAACAGCGTATGAGGGTGAAAGTGTAGTTTTAATCTTTGATAAAACACCATTTTATGCACAAAGTGGCGGACAAATTGGAGATAGTGGAATAGCTAAATCAAATAATTTCACTTGTGAAATTAGCGAAACTAACAAAAATCATTCAAATATATATATGCATAACGCAACTGTTTCAAGCGGTATGTTATCTGTTGGCGATGAAGTGACGTTGTCAATTGATGTAAACAGACGTGAAGACATTATGAGAAATCATACTACTGCACATCTACTTCAATCGGCACTGCGTGAAGTTTTAGGAACTCACGTACAACAAGCAGGACAAGCCGTAAATGAAGATAAATTGCGTTTTGACTTTACACATTTCTCACCTTTAACACCAGAGGAAATACTAAAAGTTGAAAGCATTATGAATGAAAAAATCTTTAAATCTTTAGATGTTTCATCAAAAGAAATGGCAATTGATGATGCTAAAAAACTAGGTGCTATGGCTTTATTTGGCGAAAAATACGGCGATGTAGTAAGAGTTGTAAGCATTGATGATTATTCAGTAGAGTTATGCGGTGGTACTCATGTAAGCAACACTGCAAAAATTGGTATGGTGAAAATCACAGCAGAACAATCAGTAGCGGCAGGCGTTAGAAGAATTGAAGCATATACAGGTAAAGGGATTTTATCTTTAATAAATAATTTGTCTGCAAGTATTGAAGAAAGTGCAAAAATCCTTAAAATTAAACCTAATTTATTTGTAACAGGTTGTGAGTCTGTAGCAAATGAAATGAAAGCAAAAGACCAAAAAATAGATGAACTGAACACAAAAATTACAAATACTGAAGCAGGAGCTTTATTTAAAGAGGCTAAACTTGAAAAAGGTGTTAGAATTATATGTTCAGCATTTACAAATGTATCTACAGACATATTAAAAAGAATTTGCGATAGAGTTCTTGAAATGGGACCAAAAGCCGTAGTAGTTATAGCATCTATTCAAGATAATGAAAAAGTAACATTTGCTTGTGCTTGCGGTAAAGAAGCTAGAGAACGTGGAGCAAATGCTGGTAAAATTGTTAAAGAAGTAGTTGCAATTGCAGGCGGTAAAGGTGGCGGTAGACCAGATATGGCTATGGCTGGTGCTAAAGACGTTACAAAAGTTGATGATGCAATAGTAGCGGCTAAACAAATAATACTAGATATGATAAAAGAATAATTATAGAGAGGAATGAAATTTTTTGCCTAATATTAATAAAAGACTGAGAAATAGAAGGGAAAATTTAGTTGCAGTAGATGATGGAGCGAAAGACAGTAAAAAGGTTAAAAGCTTGCGTATAGCGTTATGCATATTTTATTCAACTATAGCACTGACAAATGCATTACCTTTTATATATGTTTTTAGCGAAGATGGAACACAAGCAAGAACAGTTACAACTCTTGAATCTTCAGTTTCAGCTTTCCAAAATGGATTTATATTTTTAGGGATTGTTTTTATACTATTTATAATCTTACCAGTTGTAGGTGCAATATTTTGCGGTGTTGATAGGTCAAGACAAGCAAAATCTATAGCAAGCTTTATAATTACTATCTTGAGTTTTGTGTGTTTACTTATGACAGTTACTCCGCTAACGCTCAATATTGGTTCTTTAATAATGATTTTTGGGTATGTGCTAACACTTGGTTTAACTGTAATGATGGCACTTTATAAGTCAGCAGATAATCATCAAGAGCCACAAAAAGAAGAAAAAGTAAAAAGAGTAATTGAAATAGAAAAATAAAAAATAAATAGACTGTATCAAAGTGCAAAATTTTGATACAGTCTATTTTTACATAATAATAACACCATCTTCATTATTATATAGAGTTTTACTTCCAAAATAAAGTGATAAAAAACTAGTTAAACACACTATAGTGCATATGGCTATCATAATTGCAATTTGATATAAAATTGCAGTATTTGGAGAAACGCCAGAAAGAATTTGTCCAGTCATCATTCCAGGTAAAGCGACTATCCCCATACTAACCATAGAATTTAAAGTAGGGAGCATAGCAGTTTCAAAAGATTTACGAATAAACGGTAACAATATAACCTTAGGTTTGACACCTATTGATAAAAGCGTATTAATTTTTATTTGTTTGCCCTCTAAATTATCTGTAAAAGTTTTAACTGCAATTGACACACCAGTCATCGAGTTTCCTAAAAGCATACCAGAAATAGGTATAATATATTGTGGATTAAAGGTTTTTATATTTAAAACAACAACAATGAAAAAAGCTAAAATCGATATAGACGAAATTAAAATTGACAACGCTATACGTATTTTAAATTGCTTATTAATATTTTTATTTTTAGATAAAATTCGGTGGATTGTAAAACCTATCATAATTGCAATGTAAGAAATTACAAATAAAGGGTGCGGATTTTCAAAAATATACGTTAAAATAAATCCAGCTAACACGAGTTGTACCGACATTCTAACGCTACCCACTATTAAAAGTTTTAATTGGTTTACTTTGCAAATTTTCATTATAATACTAACAATTATCAAAAGCAGATAAACTAAAGAAAATTGCAATATATTAATTTCGATAATATCCATTTAATTTACCTCACAATCTTATAATTTCATCTGCAAACATTTCTACAAGTTCTTCACTATGACAGACTGATATACAAGAGATAAAGTTATTTTTGCAAAAGTTTTTTATGTTTTTAAATAAGTTTATTGATGTTTCTTTGTCTAGTGCTGAGGTTGGCTCGTCTAGTAAAATTACGCTTGGCATAAACGAAAGGCAAATTGCTAAAAATACACGGTGACGTTCACCACCTGATAAATTTTTACAATCTTTATCTAAATCAAAATCAATTAAACAAAGACTTAACATATCTTTTATTCTATCGTCGCTAATAATGTTTTCTTCTCTATTTTCATAAAATTTAATAAAATTATCTTTAATAGAAGCATCAAAAAGGTAAAAATTTTGAATTGCAAGAAGTACCTCACGTCGGTGAGGTATTGGTGATATTTCTTTTAAATTTTTACCGCTGTATAAAATATTCCCACTTGAATATTTAGCTGTTTTATTTAAAAGCTTTAAAAGCGTGCTTTTGCCAGTTATCTTTTTTTATAGCAAAATTTTGATAAACTATTTTATCTAAAAAAGTAACATCTTGTATATTGAATAAATCCATAAATAACTCCTCTTCATATTTCTAGTTTCTATTTATAACATAGGAGTGTTTAAAATGCAAGGTACTAAAAAAATAATTTTTGAATACCCTTAATAATATGGATTTTTATGTCAATAATACTAACGAGGTGTTTTTAATGATACAAAAATTAATATTAAAGATGTTTGAGAGTAAATTATTTAAAAAACTTGCAATTCTCTACCTACTCAACGTAGTTGATTGGGTTTGTACGCTAGTGCTTTTAGCAACAGGTTATTTTATGGAAGTAAACCCATTTATGCAACCAATCATGGAAAATTTAGCTCTAGGTATATTTGTAAAATGTTTATTACCGTTACTGCTAATTGTGTATATAAATATACGACTGACGTATGCAAATGAAAAACAGCTAAAAACAGGCAACCATATACTTAGCGTTGCACTAATTATTTATACTTTAATAATTATATTGCACGTTGCGAATTTTACATTTTTGATATTTTTAACTTAAAATTTTACGTAAAATTTATAGATATTTTGTAAACTTTCATGTATATGCACAAAAAACTTGATTTAATTTTGGCAATGTGGTAAAATATAGGGAAATTCGGGAAAAGGGAGATTTTTAAATGATTTCAGTAATTGGTCTAGGTTATATAGGTTTACCTACTGCACTAATGTTTGCTAAGAGTGGCAACGAGGTTATCGGTATTGATTACAACAAAGAGGTTATATCAAGCTTAAATCAAGGTAAAGTAACATTTGAAGAAGAGGGCTTAACACAGCTTTTTAATGATGCCCAAAAAAATGGTATAAAATTTAGTAGCGAATACCAAAAGTCAGATATATATATAGTAGCTGTCCCTACACCATATGTAAAAGAAAGCAAAAAAATTGACGCAAAATATGTTGTAAGTGCAACTCAAAGTGTGTTAGACGTTTGTGAGAAAGGTAGCATTATTTGCATAGAGTCTACTATTTCACCAGGTACTATAGATAAATTTGTAAGACCTGCTATAGAAGAAAAAGGTTTTGTAATTGGAAAAGACATACACATAGCCCATGCACCAGAGAGAATTATACCTGGTAACATGATTTATGAACTTGAGTACAACTCACGTACAATCGGTTGTGACTGTAAAGAAATTGGCGAAAAAATCAAAAATTATTATGCAAGCTTTTGTAAAGGCGATATTATCATAACAGATATTAGATCTGCTGAAATGTCAAAAGTTGTAGAAAATACATTCCGTGATATAAATATAGCATTTGCAAATGAGCTTGCTCAAATTTGCAGAAAAGACAATATGGACGTATACGAAATAATAAAAATTGCTAATATGCACCCTAGAGTAAATATTTTATCTCCAGGTCCTGGTGTTGGTGGTCACTGTATTTCTGTAGACCCATGGTTTTTAGTAGGAGATTACAACAGTTTAACTAATGTAATTTTGGCAGCTCGTGAAGTAAACGACTCAATGCCAGCGTTTGTACTAAAAAGAATAAGAAACATCATGAAAGAAAACGGTGTAAACGATATGTCAAAAGTAGGTTTATACGGTTTAACATATAAAGAAAATGTAGACGATACAAGAGAAAGTCCAACACTTCAACTTTTAGAACTTGAAGATTTAGACGTAAAAGTTTACGACCCATTCGTAAAAACTACAATAGTTAATAATCAATATTTTGATTTAAATAAGTTCTTAGGTGACGTTGAATTAGTAGTTATTTTAGTATCTCACGATGAAATAAAAGAAAATATGGACTTACTAAAAGGCAAATTAGTACTTGATACTAGAAATATTTGCAATTTAGATAACACATATAAATTATAATTTAAGAGGATTTAGAATGAAAAAAGTAATGGTTGTTTTTGGCACAAGACCTGAAGCTATCAAGATGTGTCCGCTTGTAAATGAGTTAAAAACGAGAAAAGAGTTTAAAACTATAGTGTGCGTTACAAGCCAACATATACAAATGCTTGAGCAAGTTTTGCAAGCGTTTAAAGTTGAACCTGATTACGACTTATCAATTATGCGTGACAATCAAACTTTATTTGATATATCTGTAAACATTTTAAAAAAAGTTCAAGGCGTTTTGGAAAAAGAAAAACCAGATGTTGTTTTAGTTCATGGTGATACAACAACAACATTTACAACGTCGCTTGCTTGCTTTTATTGTCAAATACCTGTAGGTCACGTTGAAGCAGGGCTTAGAACTTACGATATATACTCACCATTTCCAGAGGAGTTTAACAGACAAGCTACAGGAATTATAGCAAAATATCACTTTGCACCAACAAATATTTCAAAAGATAATTTATTGCGTGAGGGTAAAAATGAAAAAGATATTTACGTTACAGGCAACACGGCGATAGACGCTATTAAAACTACTGTAACACCTAATTACTATCATGAAGAATTTGAGTGGCTAGGCAATTCAAAACTTGTACTTTTAACGGCTCATAGACGTGAAAATCTAGGTAAACCGCTTGAAAATATATTTAAAGCTATTAAAAGAATAGTTTTA
>CAYJFG010000069.1:0-11053 GCA_964369305.1 uncultured Eubacteriales bacterium | reverse complement strand
GATTTTCCCTGATAAAAGTAGCAGTGGAATTGAGTTTTTTTCAACTGGTGGAGAAGCTGACATAGATTTAACTGTAACTCCAATCAATACAATTTGGGGTATTAATAACGAAAATGTAATGTATATTTCATCATCAACAGACCCTGTTACTCAAGACCCAAATTCTATATTTACAAATATTGACAACGTTATAATCTTTATAGCTGTTTTCTTAGGTGCTTCTCTGTTTATATCTGTTATGTTTGTAGTTGTAACTAATAAAAGAAATAACAAAGATGGAGATAAAAAATGAAAATAGGTGTTTCAACAGCAAGTTTATATCCTGAAAAATTAGAAAATTCACTAAAAACACTTTTAGAAAATGATGTAAAAATAGCAGAAGTTTTTTTCAACACTGAAAGTGAATTAGATGAAAATTATTTAAATATTTTAAATTCATTATTGCTTGAATATAATGCTAAAGTAAGTTCAATCCACCCTTTTACCTCTGGTTATGAACCTGTTATGCTTTTTAGCGACTATAAAAGAAGAACTAAAGATTCTTTTAAATTTTACGAAAAATATTTTAAAGCTGGACAAAAACTAGGTGCAACTATTCTCGTAATCCACGGCGACAGAAGAACAGAAAAAATGGGTGGTATTAGTGATATTGAATATTTTAAAACTTTCAAAGAGCTTATGAACTTAGGTGAAAAATATAATATTACAGTAGCACAAGAAAATGTTTTTCTTTATAGAAGCCAACATATTGATTTCATAAAAAAAATGAAAGATTATTTAGGTAGTGATATAAAGTTTGTTTTCGATATAAAGCAAGCTATACGGGCAAACCAAAATCCATATTTAATGTGTGAAACTATGGGGCAAAATCTAATCCATGTGCATATAAACGATAACGACGAGCTAAACGACTGCCTACTTCCTGGCAAAGGAACTATGGATTATAAAAAAATTTTTTCTATGCTTAATTCATTTAATTATCAAGGTGACTGTGTTATAGAAGTTTATAAGCAAAATTACAACGAAGTTTCTCAAATATTTAATTCAAAAATTTATTTAGAAAAACTTTTAAAACTCACATAAAGAAAAAAAGTCCATCTCCTTAAGAGTGGACTTTTTTTCTTTAAATTTTAAGTTGAGGGGTACATTGAGGAGGGTATAACTATATACTCTCGATGGTTGCGGCTCCATCTTCTTGAGTACATTTACATTATAATCCTCTTATATGAATAGCGTATGAATATTTTTTTACAATACAAATAAGTTTCTATTAATAATATCTTACTAAGGACACAACTACACCTAAAATAGAACATTCCTCAGCAATAATAGGTTCGTAATTTGGGTTTTCTGGTTGCAGTCTGAACTTGCCGTCTTCTTTATAAAAACGTTTTACTGTAGCCTCATTATCAATTAATACTACTGCTATTTCTCCGTTATTTGCAACTGGAGTCTTATTTACAACAACAACATCATTATCGTATATACCACACCCCACCATACTATCGCCTGAAATTCTAAGGGCAAAAAGTTCTCTACCTCTTTTTAAATTTTGACTTACAGGTAGGTAGCCCTCAATATTTTCATTAGCCAATATAGGAAGCCCTGCTGTTACTACACCTAATATAGGAATAGAAGCAGTTTTTTCGCTATTATTAACCCTTATAGTTCTGTTAAGCCCTGGTTCACGAGTGATATATTCTTTTTCTTGCAGTGAATTTAAATGTGCTTGTACTGTTGAAGTTGAGCGAAGACCAACTGCTGTGCAAATTTCTCGTACAGACGGAGAGTATCCCTCTTCTACACATTCTTTTATGTATTTCAAAATCTTTTCTTGACTTTTTGTAAGTGGTTTCATAATAAAAATACCCTTTCTTTAAAAATCTTCTTTACTATACTTTACCACAAACCTTACAAAAAAGCAAACATTTGTTTTATTTTTATAAATAAAATTTTAAAAGCATAATCTAAATTCTTTTTTGTTGAAGTTTATAAAAATTTATGTTACAATAGTTTTTAGAAAATTAACTGCATAAATTTGATAATTAAGTAAAAATAAGTTATAATAATTTTAGTGTTCTATAATTTCTATCGGAGGTTTAATTGTGACAGGTTTAATTGTTTTTTTTTCAATTATTTTACTAATATTCTTTTTGCTTTTGTTACCTGTTACTATTAAGATTGAATATGTAGAAAGTCTTAGAATATCTATAAAATATCTTTTTATAAAAAAAACTATTGCAAAACCTAAAAAGAAGTCTACAAAGAAAAAAAAGAAAACCACTACAACTACTAAAAAGAAAAAACCTAAAAAAACAAAGAAAAAAAATGATACTCAAAATTCAATAAAAACAATTAAAGACGCTATTAAAAAAAGTGGTTTAGACGGTTTTTTAGAACTTTTAAGTCTTATTACTTCAAAAATTTTAAATTCTTTGTCTGGTCTTTTACATCACACTGTGTTTGAAGAATTTAAAATAAATATAGATGTTACTGGAGAAGACGCAAGCGTTTGTGCTATAAATTACGGCAAGATTTCAAGTGCAGTTTTTCCAATATCAAGCTTTTTTATATCAAATTGCAAAGATTATAAAACTTTAAATGTACTTATAACTCCTTGTTTTGAAAAGAAAAAAAGTTTAGTAAATGCTAATATAATTGCTTATATCCCAGTAATCTGGGTATTAATAAATGTATTAAAGTTTTTATTTCCAATAGTAAAAAAACTTTTAAAAAATGCAATCACTACAAAAATAAACGAAAAAAATTAAGGCGGTGCTTTTATGAGTGAAAATCATACAGTAGAAGGGCTTATGAGCGTTACAATGCAAAAAATTAAAGAAATGGTAGACGTAAATACTATAATTGGCGACCCTATCACAACACCTGACGGTACAGTAATTATCCCTGTATCTAAAGTAGCTTACGGTTTTGCAGCTGGTGGGTCTGATATTCCTACAAAATCTGCTATAGAATCTTCAAAACAAGTTTTTGGTGGCGGTAGTGGTGCTGGTGTATCAATTAACCCTATCGGATTTATTGTAGTATCACAAGGTCAAACACAATTTTTAAGCGTTGACGGTTCTAGCGACCCTATGGGAAAATTCTTTGAATCAATTCCTGGAGTTGTAACTACTATTTCTAATGCTATTAAATCTAAAAAAAATAATACAGATAGCTCTACTCAAGATGACGAGTAAGTTATAATTTAATTTGTATAATGCATATTTATTATTGTATAAAATTTAAATGGAGTTGATTTTTTGTTTAAAATTAAAGCAGTAATAATATGTGTTATACTTATGAGCAGTTTTTTCTTTTCAAACGTGACAAAGGCTAATGAGATAGAAAGTATAAGTTTAAGTGCAAAGTCAGCCACTCTTTTTTGTGTTGATAACGAAAAATTCATCTTTGATAAAAATGGAGATATGAGTTTATCTATGGCAAGCACCACAAAAATTATGACTACACTTTTAGCTTTAGAACAAGCAGAAATAGAAAATGAAATTGTAACTTTCACAAGTGATATGTACGCTGAGGGTTCTTCTATGTATTTAGAAGAGGGAAACAAAGTTTATTTAGAAGATTTAGCAAAAGGCATGATGAGTGCTTCAGGTAACGATGCTGCAAATGCTGTAGCCTTAACTTTAGCCGACACTTTTGAGGATTTTTCAATTCTTATGAATAATAAAGCACAAGAAATTGAAATGTATGATACAAACTTTGTAACTCCATCTGGTCTTGATGATGATAACCATTATTCAACTGCAAATGATATGGCGTTACTTATGGCATATGCAATGCAAAATGATGACTTTGCACAAATAACAAACCAAAAAACTGTTAGAGTTGATTTTATAGAACCTACAGGCAAAACAAGTGTATATCAAAACCATAATAAACTACTATCACTATATGAATTTTGTGTAGGCGGTAAAACAGGTTTTACTCAAAAATCTGGTAGATGTTTAGTGTCTTGTGCCATTAAAGATGGAATTACTTTAGTTGCTGTTACTCTTAATGCATCTGATGATTGGAACGACCATATTAAAATGTATGAGTACGGTTTTTCAAAACTTGAAAATGTAGCACTGACACCTGATAATAATTTTAATATACCTATTGTAGGTAGCTATGAAAATAGCACCGATTTATACACGCAACTTGGCACAAGTGCTGTAGTTTTTAAAGATGAAATACATAATATAGAAAGCAAAGTACTACTGCCACAGTTTTTATATGCTCCTCTATCTTCAAACGAAGTTGTAGGAGAAATTATATACACGCTAGACGATGAAATTATTGCAACAAATGAAATAAAAGTTTTAAAAAATGCAGAATACAAAGAAATCAACAAAAATATTTTTGAGATTATCGGAGATTTTTTCATAAATATTTTCACATAAATGACATTTAAAATTAAGGAGTGTTTTTTTAAAATATGAAAAAAAACGAGCTTGTACGCTTACAAAAAATGCTTGCAGATTGTGGCGTTGCGTCAAGAAGAAAAGCAGAAGAATTAATAGTAAACGGAAGTGTAAAGGTAAATGGGCGTATTGCTAAAATTGGCGACAAAGTAGACCCTTACAACGACAAAGTACTAGTTAAGGGTAAAAGAGTAACTGCACGTGCTAAAAATAGACATTACTACATAATGCTCCATAAGCCACGTGGTTATATTACAACCATGAATGATGAATTAGGAAGAAAATGTGTTGCTCAACTAGTTAAAGATATACCAGCAAGACTTTATCCAGTTGGCAGACTAGACAGAGAGTCTGAGGGGTTAGTTTTAATGACTAATGATGGCGAATTTGCCAACAGAGTAATGCACCCTGCAAAACACGTTTACAAAGTTTACAGAGTAACTGTTCGCCCAAAAATAACACCAGAACAAGTTGATGAAATGTGTAACGGTATTGTAATAGACGGCAAAAAAACAGCACCTTGTGAAGTTCATGTAGTTAAGCGTGAAGAGGGGCGTTGCGTGCTTGAAATAATACTTCGTGAGGGTCGCAACAGACAAATTAGAAAAATGTGTGAGCAACTCGGAATTGAAGTTGCAAGGCTTAAACGTATTGCAATTGGACAAGTTAAATTAGGTATGCTTAAACAAGGAATGTATAGAGAATTATCTCAAGACGAGGTAAGACGATTAACTGCAAGACCTAATACAACTGTTGAAGACGAGATTTAAACGGAGCGATATAATTATGATATGTGTTAAACCAGTTTATGATGATAAAAAAAATAAATATTTAGATATAGGCAATATCAAAGACGAAAAAGCCGTAGTATTACTAGCTACTTTCAAAGATGAAGAAGTAGGATATGCAATTATTAAAAGTGAGCAAAACGCTTATGAAATTTTAAAATTTGCTCTTATCGGTTGTAGTGATTATGACAATTTAGACGCTTTTCAATTGGAAATTTCTATTTATTTAATAAAGGCGTGTGGGCTTTATGCTGGAAATAGAGGCTCTTTTGTGCTAAATACTAGTGATTTATCAAAAAAGAAGCTATTTAACGCTTTTGACTTTGAGCAAAAAGACCAAAAATTAACAATCGAGTTAAAAAAATTATTCAAAAAGTGCAAAAATTGCAATGATTGATTTTTACTCTTGTAGTTTTGTCAATTTTTATTTATAATATAAGGTAGATATAAATTTATGTATTCATAGGTTATGAACGGAGGAGTTTTTAAATGAGTATAGACAAGAAGAATTTAGAACTTAACAAAGCTATCGAAATTATATCAAAAACGTCAGCGTACAAAAATTTACAGCTGTTTTTTGATGATGGTACTTTCGAGGAAATTGACGCTTTTGTAAAGTCTGATAGCGAATATGCAGAAGTAATTACAGCTTATGGTTATGTAAATGGTAGCCCTGTATTTGCATTTGCACAAAACAATGATATTTGCGGTGGTGCTATGAGTATAGCTCAATCTGCAAAAATAAAGAAAGTATATGACCTTGCTACAAAAACTGGTACGCCTGTTGTAGGTTTTTACGACTCTATGGGAGCAAAACTTTTACAAGGCTCAGAGATGCTTGCATCTTACGGTGCCGTTTTAAATAGTGTTTCTAATATTTCTGGTGTAGTACCTCAAATATCTGTAATACTAGGTAAATGCTTAGGCACTGGTGCTTTAAACGCTTTAAATGCAGATTTTGTAATCATGTGCAAAAAAGCAAGCCTTTCACTTCAAACAAATGGCGATAACATGGACGGCGAACAAGCGTTAAAAAACGGTTACGTTCAAATCCTTGAAGATAACACAAAAAGTGCTATTGCAAAAACAAAAAGCCTTTTAAGTTACTTACCTATAAACAATTTAAGTGTTTCACCAAATGCTCAACCATACGGTGCTACAGATGTAAATGCACAAGACATAGAAAATAGTGTATTTGATAGCGACAGCCTTTTCCCTATTTTCGAGGGTTTTGGCGAGTGTGTTAAAACTGCTTTTGCAAGAATTGACGGAAACGCTATTGGTACAGTTATAACTAATGGTAGCGAAATTGATATAGCAGGTGCTGACAAATTAGCAAAATTTGTACGTTTCTGTGATGCATTTGCTATTCCTGTAATTACTTTTGCAAATTCAACAGGTTTCAAAAGCTTACATGGTGCTAGAAAAGTTTCAATGTCTTACGCTGAAGCTACTACAGTTAAAATAACTGTAGTTACAGGCGAAGTTTATGGACCTTTCTATGTAGCAGTTGCAGGTTTTGGCGCTAATGCTGATTTAACTTTAGCTTATACAAATGCTTCAATCGGTGCTTTAGCTCCAATTACTGGTGCTAACATTCTTTGGACTGATAAAATGAATGTTCCAGTTAGTCAACAATCAGCCGTAATTGAAGAATTTAAAGAAATAGAATGTAGTGTATTTAAGGCCGCTGCAAATGGTTATGTTGAAGATGTTATTATACCTTCTCAAACAAGGGATAAATTAATAAGTGCTTTAAACATGATGGCAGGCAAGCGTGTAACTAGACTACCTAAAAAACATAATACAATAATTTAATCTTGAAAGGACGATAATATAATGAAAAATTTAAGAATAACTGTTAATGGTACAGCTTATGATGTACAAGTAGAAGAATTAGGCGGTACTTCTGCACCTGCTGCTCCAGTTGCTACTGCTGTTACTGCACCAGCTCCTACTACAGCTCCAGTAGCTCAAGCGGCTTCGCCAGCTGGCGAAGGTGAACCTATAAAAAGCCCAATGCCTGGCACTATTGTTGATGTTAAAGTATCACAAGGTCAAAGCGTTAAAGAGGGTGACGTTTTAGTAGTTTTAGAAGCTATGAAAATGGAAAATGAAATTAAAGCACCAAAAGCTGGTACTGTTACAAGTGTTGCAGTTGCTAAAGGTGCAAGTGTAGAATCAGGTACTTTACTTGTTACAGTTAAGTAATTAACCTAAATTTAATTAATAGAACTTTGAAAGGAAAGGTTATATAATTATGGCTAAAAAAATATTAGTTACTGAAACTGTTCTTCGTGACGCCCACCAATCTTTAATAGCTACTAGAATGACATTAGATGAAATGGAACCAATTTTACCTAAACTTGATAAAGTTGGATATCACTCTTTAGAGTGTTGGGGTGGTGCTACTTATGACTCTTGTTTAAGATTTTTAAACGAGGATCCTTGGCACAGATTAAGAGTAATTAGAGATAAATGCCCAAATACTAAATTACAAATGTTATTTAGGGGTCAAAATATGCTTGGATATCGTCACTATGCTGATGATATAGTAGAGTATCTTGTACAACGTTGTATCGCAAACGGTATTGATATTATTCGTATTTTTGACGCATTAAACGATATCAAAAACTTAAAAACAGCTATCAAAGCTGCTAAAAAAGAAGGTGGACACGCTCAAGTTGCTATTTCTTACACAACTGGTCCAGTTTTCAATACATTATATTATGTTGATTATGCAAAGAGAATTGCCGACGCTGGTGCAGATTCAATCTGTATTAAAGATATGGCAGCCCTTCTTACTCCATATGAAACTAGAAAACTTGTTGGAGCTATTAAAGCACAAGTTGATATTCCAATTCAACTTCACACACACTACACATCAGGTCTTGCTGCTATGTGCCTACTTAAAGGTATTGAAGCTGGTGCTGATGCTATAGATACAGCTATGTCACCTCTTGCACTTGGTACTTCTCACGCTCCTACTGAATCAATGGTAGCTGCTCTTGACGGCACTGAGTATGACACAGGACTTGATTTAGTTTTACTTAACGAAATTCGTGACTACTTCATGACTTTAAGACAAAAATATTTAGATAACGGATTACTTGACCCTAAAATGCTTGCAGTTGATGCAAACGCTTTAATATATCAAGTACCAGGCGGTATGCTATCTAACTTATTATCACAATTAAAACAAGCAGGCAAAGAAGATAAACTTACTGACGTTTTAAAAGAAGTTCCACGTGTGCGTGAGGACTCAGGTTATCCACCTCTAGTTACTCCAACATCACAAATTGTAGGTACTCAAGCGGTGTTTAACATAATTACAGGTGAACGCTACAAAATGTGTACTAACGAATTTAAAGATATGGTTGCAGGCAAATACGGTTCTACTCCTATGCCTATAAGCCCTCAATTCAGAAAGAAAATTATTGGAGATGACACTCCTGTAACTTGCAGACCAGCTGATTTATTGAAACCAGAGCTTGAAAAAATGAAAGCTGAAATTTCACAGTATATGCAACAAGAAGAAGATGTATTATCTTATGCACAGTTCCCTAAAGTTGCACTTGATTTCTTTGAGAAAAGAAAAAATGCTCAAGCAGGAATTGATGCTAACAACTTAGATAAAGAAAAGAAAATTCATCCAGTTTAATAACTAAAATAATTAAAAGGAGCTTTTTGTTAAATTAAAAAGTTCCTTTTTTATTTAAATTTAGGAGTTTAATTTTATGATTTATAACAAAATAATTGATGAAAAATATTTAAACGATGCTATAAAAATATTTTTAGACGGGTTTGACAGTAAATATTCTAGCGTTATTAAAAATAAATTGTCACGAGTACTTATTTATCAAACCATGCTTAGAAACACACCTATTATATTTCAAGTTGAAAACGATAAATTAGTAAGCATTATGATATATGCTACTCCTACAAACAAAAATAAAATCAATTTTAAAAGCTATAACAAAGATGTTAAATTTAAAGATAGATTTAAAGCACACATAATCAATTCAATAATAATACATGAAGCAAGCGAAAACGAAAGTTATGTGCAGTTTGTTGCAGTAGACAAAAACTCACGTGGTAAAGGGTACGGAAAAAGTATTTTTTCATATTTTGAGAAATTTTCATCTACTAGCGGTTTTGAACAAATGTGTTTAGACGTTATAGACACTAACCCTAAAGCAAAAAAATTATATGAAAATTTGGGGTTTAAATCTGTTAAAACTATTAGCATAAAACAAGTTAAAAATATTTTTAAATGGGAGTTTTCTTCTTTAGATAGAATGGTAAAGAAATTAAAGTAATTTTGGAGTAATAGAAATGAAAAAATTAAAATCAGCAATTTTAATATTACTATGTGCAGTATTTTGTATCTCTTCGACTAGTTGTTTAAACGATGAAAATAAGTATACAGTAGATTTATTTGCACTTGACACTATAATAAATTTGACAATTTATGATGAAAATGGAGAGAATATCGCAAAAGAATGTAATAGCGAAATTTTAAGGCTTGAAAAATTATTTTCTGTAACTGATGAAAACAGTGAAATTTACAAAATCAATAATTCTAACGGCAAAACAATATCTGTAAGCGACGAGCTTGTTAATTTAATCCACTACGCACAAAACATATCACAGTCTACACAAGGTGCTTTTGATATAACCCTCTACCCTATTCTAAAACTTTACGGTTTTACAACAGATGTTTATAATGTTCCATCTCAAAAAGAAATTGAGCAAGCTTTAAAACTTGTTAATTACGAAAATATAACTATTGAGGAAAACAATATTACACTAGAAGAAGGTATGCAACTTGATTTAGGCGGAATTGCAAAAGGATATGTTGCACAAAAAGTTAATGATATCTTCGTTAAAAATCAAGTTGATAAAGCAGTTATTAATATTGGCGGAAATGTTTTAACTTATAACGATAGAAACAACGAAGACACATGGAACATAGGTATAAAAAGCCATATTAATAATGATATTTTTGCCGTACTTCAACTTTCTGAAACATCAATCGCCACTTCTGGAGCTTATCAAAGAAATTTCACCGTTGACGATAAATTTTATCATCATATAATAGACCCTAAAACTGGTTTACCTGCAAGCACTGAAATAAAATCAGTTACAGTTGTATGTGATGATGCTGTAAAAGGTGATGCTTTATCTACCGCATTTTACGTTATGGGAATTGATGAAGCAATTGAATATTGTAGCCATACTAATGATATAGATATTTTTATTATAAGCGAAGATGAAAATATTTATATGAGCAAAACTTTAGAAACAAAAGTTACAATTGAAAATGAATATAAACATTATAAAATTAATTACGTTTAATTTAGGGAGCAAGCTATATGATAAAAGAGTATAATATCTTTTTATTTGATTTAGATAATACATTATTAGATTACGACAAATGCGAAGCATATGCACTTGAAAAAACTTTTAAGAATAATAATTTAAATTATAATGATAATGTTAAATTGACATATAAAAAGATTAATCTTGAACTGTGGAAACAATTTGAAAAAGAAGAAGTGACTAAAAAAGAATTACAGTCACTACGATTTAGTAAATTATTTAATGAGTTTAATATTAATTTTTCTGCTACCGATTTTAACAAATTATATCTTGAGCAATTGGGAAATAGTAATTTTTTAGTTGAAGGTGCCTTTGATATCTGTAATTTTTTATATGATAATTCTAAAAAATTATATATAGTAACTAATGGTATATATTTAACTCAAAAAAAGCGTATTCAATCTTCTAAAATCAAAGATTTTTTCTTAGATATTTTTATATCTGAAAATATAGGAT
>CAYJFG010000068.1:527-11054 GCA_964369305.1 uncultured Eubacteriales bacterium | reverse complement strand
AATCATTAAAAAAGTCGCTGTTTAACTGCACTTTTGGAGTTTTACAATCGGCTAAATTTATTTAATCAGTAGGAGGAAACAAAATGAGCAACCATATCAACACTAAATGTATTCAGTCAGGTTACACACCTCAAAATGGGGAGTCAAGAGTTTTACCTATATCACAGAGTACTACTTTTAAGTATGACAATGCAGAAACTATGGGTAAATTATTTGATTTAGAAGAAAGCGGATTTTTCTACACACGCCTTGCTAATCCAACATTAGACGCTGTAGAAAAGAAAATTGCAGACCTTGAGGGTGGCGTAGGTGCTATGATTACTTCATCAGGTCAAGCAGCTTCTATGATATCTATTTTAAATATATGCAAAACTGGTGACCACGTTATATCTTCAAGTGCTATTTATGGCGGTACATTCAATCTATTTAATAAAACATTAAGAGAACTAGGGATTGATTTTACTTTTGTTCCTCATAATATTTCAAAAGAAGATTTAAGGAAAGAATTTAAAGAAAATACAAAAGCGGTATTTTGCGAAAGTCTTGCAAACCCTGCACTTGTAGTAACTGATTTAGAATTATTTGCAGACATAGCACATGAAAATAGTGTCCCACTAATTGTAGATAATACATTCCCAACACCTATTAACTGTAGACCTTTTGAATTTGGTGCAGATATCGTAGTACATTCTACATCAAAATACATGGACGGACACGCAGTAGCAGTAGGTGGAGTTATAGTTGACAGTGGCAATTTTGACTGGGAAAAATCAGGTAATTTTGAATGTTTAACAACACCAGACGAAACTTATCACGGCGTAGTATATACTAAAAGTTTTGGAAACCTTGCATACATTGTTAAATCAAGAACTCATTTAATGAGGGATTTAGGGGCTCAAGCTGCTCCACAAAATGCATTCTTATTAAATTTAGGATTAGAAACTTTAGCTTTAAGAATGGAAAGACATTGTCAAAATGCATATGAAGTTGCAAAGTTTTTAAGCGAAAACAACAAAGTAGAGTGGGTAAAATATCCTAATTTAGAAAGTGATAATGATTACACATTAGCACAAAAGTATATGCCTAATGGCTCATGCGGTGTAATTTCTATAGGAATAAAAGGCGGACGTGAAAAAGCGTGTAAATTTATGGAAAATTTAAGTCTTGCCACTCTTGCTATTCATGTAGCAGATATAAGAACTTGTGTTTTACATCCAGCAAGCACTACACATAGACAATTAAGCGACAAACAATTAATAGATGCAGGAATTAGCCCTAATATGATTAGACTTTCAGTAGGACTTGAACATTCAAGCGATATTATAGAAGATATAAAACAAGCGTTAGAAAAATTATAAAAAATTAAGTGGGTGTTTGAATGAATTTTAATAGATTTACAATTATTTATGGTCATTACGGTTGTGGGAAAACTAATTTATCTTTAAATATTTGCATTGAACTTGCAAAACAAAACAAAAGTGTAACTCTTGTTGATTTAGATATTGTAAACCCATACTTTAGATCTGGTGATTATAAAGAATTACTCAAAGAATATAATATTAAAGTTATTTGTCCGCAATTTTTAGGTACAACTTCAGACACCCCTTCGCTATCACCTCAAATATATTCAATATTTGCAAATGAAACTGACCATATAGTTATTGATGTTGGCGGTGATGACGTTGGTGCATACGCCTTAGGTAGATTTTCTGATAATATTTTAAAACTTGGCGATTATGAAGCTTTATATGTTACTAATATGTATAGAAGTTTTACATCTTCAAAAGAAACTTCAATTGAAATTTTAAAAGAAATAGAAAAAGCATCAAAAATAAAAGCAACTGCTTTAGTTAATAATTCACATTTGCAACATTTAACTGATGCAAATACTATTTTAGACAGTATTGAGTATGCAAGCGACATTTCAAAAACGCTTAATATTCCTTTAGCTTTTACAACTTGCAAAGAGGATTTAAAAAGCGACTTAGAAAGCAAAATTGAAAATCTTTTCGTGGTAAAGCAAATTGTAAAACCACCATTTTAAAGATTTTTTTATTTGATATAGATTATTTATCTGTTAATTTTAGAAGGGAGGGTTAATTTATGCCTAAAATTACAGTAAGAGAAGATATATGCAAGGGCTGTGAGTTATGTGTAATTTCATGTCCTAAAAACATTATTGAACTTTCAAAGGATAAGATTAATGCTAAAGGGTACCACCCAGCAAGACTTATCGATGAAGAAAAATGCATTGGATGCAGCGCCTGTGCAAAAATGTGTCCAGACTGTGCTATTATAGTAGAAAGATAAGAAAGGATTGAATAATAAATGGCTGATAAAGTTTTAATGAAAGGTAACGAAGCTTTAGCACAAGCTGCTATTAATGCAGGTTGTAAAAATTTCTTTGGTTACCCTATCACACCGCAAACAGAAGTTGCGGCGTATATGTCTAAAGTAATGCCAAAAATTGGTGGTACATATTTACAAGCAGAATCAGAAATTGGTGCTGCAAACATGGTTTTAGGAGCTGCAAGTGCAGGTGTTAGAACTATGACAAGTTCAAGTTCTCCAGGAATTAGCCTTAAAACAGAAGCAATTTCTTATATGGCAGGATCTGATGTTCCATGTCTTATAATAAATATACAAAGAGGTGGTCCTGGTTTAGGTGGTATTCAACCATCACAAGCAGACTACTACCAAGCTACTAAAGCTACTGGACATGGTGACTTTCATATTTTAGTGTTTGCACCATCTACAGTACAAGAAATGGTAAATTTAGTTGAAAAAGCTTTCGACTTAGGCGACAAATACAGAATGCCTGCTATGATTTTAGCAGACGGTATGCTTGGTCAAATGATGGAACCTGTAGAAATTCCAAAAAGAGATGATAGTGCTTTACCTGAAAAACCATGGGCAATTAATGGTCATAAAAACAAAAGAGAGCATAACATAATAAACTCACTTTATATATCTCCACAAGTTTTAGAAGATAAAATTAAAGAGCGTTTTGAAAGATACGAAGAAATAAAAGAAAATGAACAAATGGCTTTTGAATATTTAACAGAAGACGCTGAGTACATTGTTGTAGCTTATGGTGCATCTTCTAGGGTATCTCAAAGTGCTGTTGATTTAGCTAGACAAAAAGGAATTAAAGTAGGTTTAATAAGACCTATAACATTATGGCCTTTCCCATCAAAATACTTACAAAAAGCTGTTGACAAAACAAAAGCTTTCTTATGTGTTGAAATGAGCATGGGTCAAATGTATGACGATGTTAAAATTGCAATAGATTGCAAAAAACCTGTTGAGTTTTACGGTAGAACTGGTGGTATTATTCCAACACCTACAGAAATTTTAGAACAAATAGAGCGTTTAGGAGGTATAAAGTAATGGCTATAGTATTTGAAAAACCAAAAGCACTTGCTGACATTCCTTTACACTACTGCCCAGGGTGTTCACATGGTATTGTACATAGACTGGTAGCAGAAGTAATGGACGAATTAGAAATTGAAGGTAAAACTGTTGGTGTAGCACCTGTTGGCTGTTCAGTATTTAACTACAATTATTTTAATTGCGATATGATACAAGCTCCACACGGTAGAGCCCCAGCTATTGCAACTGGTGTTAAAAGAGCTGTTCCAGACAATGTTGTTTTTACATATCAAGGTGACGGCGACTTAATAGCTATTGGTACTGCTGAAACTGTTCACGCAGCTGCTCGTGGCGAAAATATAACAATTATCTTTATTAACAATGCAATATACGGTATGACTGGTGGACAAATGGCTCCAACTTCACTACCTAACCAAGTTACACAAACTACACCTTATGGTAGAGATGTTGAAACTGCTGGCTTCCCTATTAAAGTATGTGAGATGTTATCTACACTAGACGGCGTTGCATTTGCTCAAAGAACTACTGTTGACTGTGTTAAAAATGTAAATATAACTAAAAAAGCTATCAAAAAAGCTTTCCAAAACCAAATAGACAAAAAAGGTTTCTCAATTGTTGAAGTAGTATCTACTTGCCCAACAAACTGGGGCCTAAGCCCTGTAAAATCTCTTGATTGGTTAAGGGAAAATATGTTGCCTTACTACCCATTAGGTGTTTATAAAGATGGAGAGAAAGGAGTTACAACAAATGAGTAAAAATTTTAATATGCTTTTAGCAGGGTTCGGTGGTCAAGGTGTATTATTTGCAGGTAAAGTAATTGCTTATGGTGGACTTATTGACAATATGGAAATTTCGTGGTTACCATCTTATGGTCCAGAAATGCGTGGAGGCACTGCAAACTGTAGTGTTTGCATAAGTGAAAAACCAATAGGCTCACCTCTAGTTTTAACTCCAAACGCACTTATAGCTATGAATAGACCATCTTTTGAAAAATTTATTGATACAGTAGAAGCAGGCGGAACTGTAATTGTTGATAGCGACCTTGTAGACATTAAATGTACACGTGATGATATAAATGTTTTCTATGTTCCATCAACTTCACTTGCTGAAACTAACGATTTAAAAGGTCTTGCAAATATTATTTTAATAGGTAAATTATTTGAAGAAACTGCATTTTGTAGTGAAGAAAGCCTATATAAAGCGATTGAAAAATCTGTGCCAGCTTCTAAAGCACATCTTTTAGAAGCAAACAAAAGAGCATTACAATTAGGAATGAAATCTTAAGAAATTATGTCACCGAGAATTAATTTTTTCGGTGACTTTTTTAAAAAAGGAATTTAAAAATGACTGAAAAATTGATTATATGGGACTATAACGGAACTTTAATAGATGACGTATACGTTGCACTTAATAGTGTTAATGATATGCTAATAAAGCGAAATATGCAAACTATAACTATAGAGCAGTATTATACTTTTATGGATACACCCATAACTAAATTTTACGAAAACTTATTTGATTTAAACGAAATCACTTTTGATATAATAGCTAAAGAATTTCACAAAGGATACAAAAAACATTTACCAGTAAATCCTTTAATGGAAAACGCTATAAAAGTGTTAGAATTTGCTCATAAAATGAATTACAAACAAGTTTTAATTTCATCATCTAATATAGATAAAATTATTCCTACCTTGAAAGAGTTTAGCATTTTAAAATATTTTGATGATATTTCTGGTGCTACAAATAATTATGCAGATTGCAAAATTCAAAGAGGTAGAAGTTTAATAAAAAAATATAGTATTAAAAAAGAGAACATTTATATAATTGGCGATACATTACACGATTATGAATTTGCAAAAGAAATAGATGTAAAATGTATTTTAACAAGTAAAGGTCATGACGGAATAAACAAGCTTAAAAATTCAAATGCAATAGTAATTGATGACTTGATGGAAGTTATAGAAATAATTAAATAAAAATCCGCAAAATAGTTGACGTTTTGTAAATTATATGGTATTATGTAAATAACAAACGAGTTGTCAATTATATAAGGAGGTATTTTATATGTCAAAAGTTATATTAATCACAGGTGCTAGTGCAGGCTTTGGTCATTTAGCAGTTCAAGAACTTTTAAAACAAGGTCACATAGTTTACGCAGGTGCTAGAAGACTTGACAAAATGAATGATTTAAAAAGTTTAGGTGCAAAAACTTATAAAATGGACGTAACTAAAGATGAAGATGTAGACGCAGTTGTAACTGACATAATTAAAAACGAAAAAAGAATAGACGTTTTAGTAAATAATGCGGGTTATGGAGGGTATGGAATGGTCGAAGCAGTTTCTCTTGAAGAAGCTCATAGACAATTCGATGTAAATGTTTTTGGTCTTGCTAGGGTTACAAAAGCAGTTCTACCGCATATGAGAAAGCAAAATAGCGGTACTATCATAAATATGTCGTCAGTAGTTGGAAGAGCGTCCTCCCCTATGATCGGTTGGTATGGTTCGTCAAAATTTGCTATAGAGTCGCTTAGCAATTCACTACGTGCTGAGGTTAAAAGTTTTGGCATTAAAATTTCTTTAATTGAACCAGGTGCTATGAATACTGAATTTTTAGAAGTAGCAGAAAGACAAATTAAAACTGTAAACCACCCTGATGCTTACAAAGAAAATGTTTCAAATTTTATTAAGGCTTTTAGGGGTAGTTACTCAAAGGCTCCAGGACCTGAAAAAGTTGTAAAAACAATAGTAAAAGCAACAAATTCAAACAATCCAAAAGTAAGATATACAGTAGGTATCGACTGTAAAATGGCTGTTATGATAAGTAAAATTCTACCAGCTAAAGCTATGGATAATGTTATGAGAATGATGTTTAAAATAAAATAATATTAAAATTAATGGATAGTTTGTAAAACGAAAAAATCGTAAATACAAACTATCCATTTTTTATTGTAATTCAAAAGACTTTAAACGCCTTACAGGTTTTGTAATTTCCACAAAAGCAATCTTTTCTATGGTTACTTCAAATGGTTTAAATTCTTTTAAAAAATAATTTAGCGAATTTATTATATCATCTTTATCTTTTGTGATATCTACTGCACAATGAGGCACCCAATTACACGGTTTATAATATTCAAATCCGTCCGTTGAATATTCGCTAAATATATTATATATTTCCTTATTCAGATTAAGTAGTTTTTCTGTTGCTACTGGCGATAAAAATATACATGGATTAGGTGCAGTAAAAAGACCTAAATTTGAAAAATATAAATTAAACTTTTTATTATCTAAGCAAAAATTCCTCAATTTATTATTAGATTTTTCTATATTTATATCATTAAAAATGGCAAGTGTAATATGCGGTACGCTTTTTACATCAGTTAAATACTTACTTTTTTTAAAATATTCAAGTATTTTATTTTCAGAACGTTTGTCAAAAAACATTTCTAAAGCATATACCATAAATCACACTTCCTTAATTAAAGCAGTTCTTTATTTGATAATTTTTTATATATCATGTTAGCACATTTATAAACATCGCCACCACCAAGAGTTATTATCAAATCATTTTCCTTTGCGTTTTTACATACAAAATCTGTAATTTCTTCAAATGTTTCAAGGTAGATACCACCATCAATTTTAGCTACTAAATCTTCAGCATAAATATTATAAGTGTTTTCTTCCCTAACAGGTAAGATTTTTGATATAACAACATTATCAGGGATAGATAGTGAAGTTGCAAAGTCATCAAGCAACATTGCAGTTCTTGAAAAAGTGTGTGGTTGAAAAACTGCCCAAACATTATTGAACTTCATATCCATAGTAGCGTTTAAAGTTGCAGTAAGTTCTGTTGGATGATGTGCAAAGTCATCGGCAACTGTTATACCACATGGTGTGCCTAGTATTTCAAAACGTCTATGAACACCACCAAATTTATTTATATTTTCAGTAATTACAGATATATCTGCACCTAAGTAAATAGCAACACAAATACTTGCAAGTGCGTTAAGTACATTATGTTTACCTGGTACGTTTAATGTGATAGTTGTAATTTTTTCGCCATTATGCATTAAGTCAAAAGAAGATATCGAACCTTTAAAGCTTAAATTCTCTGCATAGTAGTCGTTAGACTCATCAAAACCAAAAAATATTTTTTTAGTATCTATATTTTTAACTACGTCCCTACAGTCGCTATCGTCACCATTAACAACTAGAACTTGTTTAGTTTGATTACTAAATTTTTCAAACGAATTTTTGATATCTTCTAAATCTTTAAAAAAGTCTAGGTGGTCAGCATCAATATTCAAAATTACAGAAATAGCTGGATTTAATTTTAAAAATGAGTTTACATACTCGCACGCTTCGCACACAATAATATCCGAATGTCCTATATAGCTATTACCGCCTATATAAGGTAATTTGCCACCTATTATAGCTGATGGGTCAAAACCACTACCTATTAATATTTGTGTAATCATAGCTGTTGTGCTTGTCTTTCCGTGAGTTCCTGAAACTGCAATGCAGCGATTATATCTATCAGTTAAAACACCAAGCATTGTGCTACGTTCAATACACATAATATTTTTACTCGTTGCCTCAATCATTTCAGGGTTAGTAGGTTTTACAGCAGCAGAGTACACCACTAAGTCAACATCACCTATGTTTTCCTCGTTATGTCCTATATATACCTCTACATTTTTATTTTTAAGCTTTAAGACATTTTCATTTTCGCCCATGTCAGAACCACTTATATTAAAGCCCTCGGCGTTTAATATTTCCGCCATAGGACACATACCAGCACCACCTATGCCAATAAAATGTATATTTTTATAATCTTCTAAATTAAAATTTGAATGTGAAACCATATTATTTTCCAAAACTACACTCCCAATCACAAAATTTGTCTAACTTACATTATACTACTTTTTAAATTCAAAGGAAATACTAAAATTTAATATTTATTTATTTTTCGTAATATATTTTTAAAATTATTAATATTATAGTTCTACACAATATATTATTTACATAAAATTTCAATAAAATAATTGCATGATTGAAAAATTTAGTGTATTATTATATTAGCAATAAATTTAGAGGGGGATTATGTTGAGTAAATTAGATAAAAGCAAAGAAATTCCCATTGAACCAGTTGAAGAAAAAGAAATTAAAATTACTACCGGCGGTTATAGTGAAATGTACGGTGGAGGTTATGGTAATGAAAACAGTGTAAATATTTCTATTCGTGACGCTTACAACAATATGGGTCCTGAATTGCAAAAAATTTACAAAGAACAGTTACCAATAACACAGGAAAAAGGGTACTTCAATTTTGGTGCAGGTATACAAGTACAAAAAGATGATTATGTCATGCGTATTCCTACTGCATTTGAATTTAAGGAAAATTTTCACAGTAGAGATTTAATAGCATACTCAACTGATTGTAATGAAAACATTAAAAATTCGGCTTTGCTTATAGAGGTCGAAAGAAACAATCTTAACACAAAGATGACAAAAGAAGAATTAGCTTTAAGACAAAAAGCTGGTGCAAAAATTACTAATAGGAAATATAGCGAAATTATAGTTAATGATTATTTTGCTACTTTTACATCGCAAGAAACTGAAAGTTCGACTATAGTAAATAGAATTTGTATTTTAAAAAATGAAAATGAACTTTTAAATATTATTTTAACTTTTAAAAGCGATATTGAAAATATAGATGAAGTAACTAAAAGAATTTACTTTAGTTTTTATTTCGTTTGAAAATTGAGGGGAATATGGATTTACAAATACTACAATTTATACAACATTATATAGTAAGCGATTTTTTAGACCCTTGTATGCAATTTTTTAGCTATGTAGGTGAAGCTGGTATTATATGGATAATAATAGGTATTTCCATGGCAATAAGTAAAAAGTATAGAGTATACGGCTTTATGCTTTTGCTTGCTATGTTATTAGGCTTTTTAGTGGGCGAAATAGGCATTAAAAATATTGTACAAAGAGTACGCCCGTGTTATGAGTATCCTATTGCTAATATGAATATTGAAAAGCCAGAGAGTTTCTCATTTCCGTCTGGTCACTCGTGTTCATCATTTGCAGCCGCATTTATCCTACTTAAAGCAAATAAAAGGTTCGGTGTATATGGTTTTGTTTTAGCGCCATTAATAGCTTTTTCAAGACTTTACAATTATGTACATTACCCTACAGATGTATTAGCTGGAATAGCACTCGGTTTAGGTAGTGCGTTGTTAATATATTCAATATTTAAAAAATTTGTCTTAAATAAAGAAAGGAAGCTTGAAAATGAAAAAGAATAAATTTTTAGGTAAAACTAAAGATGGAAAATTTATAATAAAAGGTATAAATATTTATAGGTACACATGGGTACCAGTAGGTAATTGCATTATTGTAATGGACCCTACAAGCGATACTCCGATTAGTTTGTCAGTTTATAAAGCAGAAATTGGCGAAAATACTTATTTTTTCGCAAGCGGTAAATTATCAGATAAATCCACTGGATTTTTTGAATATAATTAAATTTTAAAGTTGAAAGGAAATTTCAAAATGAGTAAAGTAATAGAAATTAAAGAATTGTTCGATTTAGAGCAAACTATAGCAAAAGATTTATTTTTAGATAAGACATATCCATGGGAAGTTTTACCTGAAATATCAAATTTTATTATTGAATTAGGTAAAACATTAGATGAAAGCGAATATAAAAATGCTGGCGAAAATATATGGATACATACAACTGCAAAAGTAGCTGATACTGCAAGTATTACCGGTCCCCTTATTATATGCAAAAACGCAGAGGTTCGCCACTGTGCCTTTATTAGAGGCAGTGCAATTATAGGTGAAAACGTAGTTGTAGGAAATTCAACCGAGCTTAAAAACTCAATTTTATTTAATAATGTACAAGTTCCTCATTATAATTATGTAGGTGATTCTGTTTTAGGTTATAAATCTCATATGGGTGCAGGGTCTATAACTTCAAACTTAAAATCAGATAAAAGTAATATTTTTATAAATGTTTCTGGACAAAAGATAGATACTCAGCGTAAAAAAATGGGTGCAATGCTTGGCGATAATGTGGAGGTTGGTTGTAATAGCGTTTTAAATCCTGGTACTATAGTT
>CAYJFG010000068.1:0-517 GCA_964369305.1 uncultured Eubacteriales bacterium | reverse complement strand
AACTGCACAGTTTACCCTGTTTCAAATGTACGTGGTTTTATACCTAAAAATCATATTTTCAAATCACAAGATGCAATTGTAATTAAAAACTAAATTAAATTAAAAACTGAAATTCAATAGACACTTTTAAATGTCAAAAAGAATTTCAGTTTTTTATTTTATACCTTAAAAAATGGTATTTTACATTTTTTTCTTTCTTTATTACAAGTACAACAATAATTTACTAAAATAGCGTCCTCCCCTATCAATTCTATATTTTCCCATTTAATTATAATATCATCACATCTGCCAAAAGCACCAAAACATTTTAGCCTGCCAAAAATCACTATAGCTACTACCCTTGCGGTGCAAGTGTCTACTTCTACATCATCAACAAAACCTAAAATTGTACCGTCATGAGCGTTTATTACTTCTTTATGTCGCAAATCTACAATTCTACAATGCATAAAAACCACTCCGTTTAATTGAATTTATTTCTAAAAATAAGTTTTATTTATTGAATTAGCAAAAAAAATAT